>CAZDPQ010000021.1:0-29123 GCA_964507305.1 uncultured Oscillospiraceae bacterium | reverse complement strand
CTGGTCGCCGCGGGCATGATGAAATATGGAGCCTTTGCCAAGACGGGCGAAAGCATCAACGAGCTGTTTTCGAAAATGCCGCAGGGACTCATGCAGATCATGGGAATCGAATCCGGGCTGGACCTGACGTCGGTCGGCGTTTTCTACAGCATCTTTTTTCTCTACTTCATGCTGCTGATGGTGGTGCACAGCGCGCTGCTCGGCTCCTCCATCATCGCGAAGGAGGAAAGGGACAAGACGGCAGACTTTCTTCTGGTCAAGCCGCTGAAAAGACACCGGATCGTCACGCCGAAGATCCTGGCGGCTGCCGTGATGGTCGTCGCGTTCAACTTCGTCACCTTCGCGTCGTCGGCCCTGATGGTCGGTTCGGTCAACACGTCGGGACCGTCCCTTACGGTTCCGATTTTCCGACTGACGACCCTGCTGCTGGTCATCCAGTTCATGTTCCTCGGGATCGGCCTGTGCCTGGGCGCCTGGGCCCGGAAGGCCGAGAGGGCTTCCGGGATCGTGACAGCCATCATCCTCGGCACGTTCGTGCTGAAAGTGATGATCGATCTCCGTAAAAACCTGGACAAGCTGACATTCCTGACACCGTTCAAGTATTTCAAAGCGCTGGACGCCATGTACAATAAGGGGGTCAGCACGGAGTACATCATCCTGTCGGTCGCCGTCGCGGTCGTGACCGGCGCGGGTGCTTATTATTTCTTCCGGAAGCGCGACATCCGTGGATAGGCAGGACCGGCGGCCGTTCTCCCTCCGTGCGGCGGAATGAATCCGTCAGCGGGCCAGGGTCCCGAACAGGTGTGCGAGCAGTTTGTCCCGGTCCACGGCATAGACATACCGGATCAGGTGGCGCTTCTGGGATGTGCCGTAAAAATGGTCGTATTCGGGCACGGGGCTCGGGATCAGGCAATCGCTCAGGCGTTCCCCGCGCGGATCCAGCAGCCAGCCCGCCGCGGCCACGTCCCATATCACGCGGCTCCACACCTGCCCTTTTGCATATGATTCTGCCTCGCGGACCGTATTGTCGACGAGATAATCGCAAAGCCGGTTCCTGCCGCGCAGCCAGAACTCCAGCTCCGGGCCTGTCGTCCGGAACGAGTCCACGACGCCGCTGCATGGAACATGCACCAGCGGGACGCCGCAGCCGAACACCACCCGGGCGGCGGCAATGTCCTGGATCATGTTGAATTCCCGGTTGTCCGGCCAATGGAGGGCGTTCCCGCCGAGCCAGATCAGGACGATCCGATCGCGGATCTCCGGCCGGATCAGCAGCGCGGAAGCGATATTGGTGACGGCGCCGATGGCGACGACATAGAGCGGATGGTCCGCGTCATACTCCATGGCCCGGCGGACAAGGTCCGCGGCGGCATCGGAAACCACGGGCTCCTTCTCGGATGGCAGATAGCCGCCGGAACCGCGGAAGACATGCTCCGCGAAATCGCCCATCTCCATGAGTTCCAGGACTTTCAGGATCTCGGCATGGCTCTTCTCCATCCCGTCTTTCGGCGATTCGGATTTCGCATTGAAAAACGGAGCGGCGTAGATGGCCCGGACGCGGACTTTCTCCGGTGATTTCATCAGATAGGCGAGCGCGAACTGGTCATCGATCTCATTGTAGGCGTCCGTGTCCAGTACCGCGTCCGCAATGCCCGAAGGCCTTTGTAAAAAATCCGGAAACCGCATCTCCATTTTCTGCGCCCCTTTCATGATGAGCCGCACTGCCGGCGGCCCCGCTGCATCATTGTATCATTTTCCGGGGCATTTTTCACCGCAGCCGATCGAGCATCGCACGCCATCCGCTTCGGCTGCGAATCGGTGCGGACAGCCTGAAAGGAATCATTGCACAATCCGGAAAAGGCACTATAATTAGAGGCTGGGATGATGTTCCCGCCGGTCCGCGGAGTGCGGAAAAGGCGGGAGAATCGGAGTGAGGTGCGTTATGCGCAGGACAAAGATCGTTTGTACCCTGGGGCCCGCTCTGTCGGAAGAAGCATTGCTGCGGGAAGTCATGCTGGAAGGCATGGATGTGGCCAGGTTCAATTTTTCACACGGCGACCACGAGACACACGGGCGCATGCTCGCCATGCTGAAGAAAATCCGGGAAGAGCTGGGGGTGCCGGTCGCGGCGATGCTCGATACGAAGGGACCCGAGATCCGGATCGGCCGTTTCAAGGCCGGCAGCGTCCGCCTGGTGCGCGACCAGTTATTTACACTGACCACGGATAATGTGCAGGGCGATGCGAATAAGGTATCCGTGACATACCGGAATCTCCCGGCGGATATGAAGGTCGGCGGGACGATCCTGCTGGATGACGGGCTGATCGGGATGGAGGTCGTCGAAATCGTCGGGAACGACTGCATCTGCCGGGTCCGGAACGACGGCGACATTTCCGACAACAAAGGGGTCAATGTACCCGGCGTTCATCTTTCGATCCCGTTCATCAGCGACAAGGACCGGGAAGACATCCTGTTCGGCATCGAAAACGGTTTCGATTTCATCGCGGCGTCCTTCACGCAGCGGGCCGAGGACATCCTGGAGATCCGGAAGATCCTGGATGAGAAGGATTGCCAGACGATCGGCATCATCGCCAAGATCGAGACCATGCAGGGCGTTCAGAACATCGACGACATCATCCGGGTATCCGACGGCATCATGATCGCGCGCGGCGACATGGGCGTCGAGATCCCGTTCGAGGAAGTGCCGGTCCTGCAGAAAATGATCATTAAGAAAGTCTACAACGCGGGCAAACAGGTCATCACGGCGACACAGATGCTGGATTCCATGATGAAAAACCCGCGCCCGACCCGGGCGGAAGCCACCGATGTGGCCAACGCCATCTACGACGGGACAAGCGCGATCATGCTTTCCGGCGAGACCGCGTCGGGGAAGTATCCGCTGGAGGCCGTCCGCACCATGGCGAAAATCGCCCTGCGGACCGAACAGGACATCGATTACATCAAGCGCTTCAAGGCGCGCGACACCGAGTTCAACCACGACGTCACGAACGCGATTTCGCACGCGACCTGCACGACAGCCCACGACCTCGGCGCCGCGGCGATCGTCACGGTGACGAAATCGGGAAAGACCGCCCGCATGATCTCCAAATACCGCCCGAACTGCATGATCATCGGCTGTTCGCCGTCCGCCGATGTCTGCCGCCGCATCAATATGTCCTGGGGTGTCCATCCGCTGCTGGTGGAAGAGCAGAAGACGGCGGACGAGCTATTCGACAAGGCAGTCGACACGGCCGTGCGGTCCGGGATCATCCGGGCCGGCGAAGTGGTCGTCATTACGGCCGGCGTCCCCCTGGGCGTGTCCGGGACAACAAATATGATGAAAGTGCAGGTCGCCGGCCATATCCTGGTTTCCGGGCGCGGCATTTCCGGATCATCGACCTGCGCGAAGCTGTGTGTCTGCAAAAATGAACGGGACGTGTTCACGGATTTCCGGGACGGCGATGTTCTGGTCGTCCATCACACCACCAACGAAATGCTCCCGCTGCTCCGCCGTTCGTCCGGCATCATCACCGAAGCCGACGGCATCAACTCCCATGCGGCGATCGTCGGGCTGAGCCTGGACCTTCCGGTCATCGTCAATGCCGAGAATGCGGTCACGATCCTGAAGAGCGGCGTCAGCGTGATGGTCGACGCCGCCCGCGGGATCGTCAGCGCGTGCTGAACCGGAGAAAATCATATGCTTCTCTCAACACAGACGGAAAGGATCGGCTCGAGGCTGGGCGATGCGGAAGCTGTCAGGATCCTGTGCGAAGCGGGATTCGATGCGCTCGACTTTTCGATGTTCCGTTTCCAGTCGCCGGACGATTGGCTTTATTCCGATAAATACGAAGAACGTGCACGGGAGCTGAGGCGGATCGCGGATGGCTGCGGCGTGCCGTTCAACCAGTCCCACGCTCCTTTTCCTTCCCTTATCGAGGGAAATGACGAGTACAATCACGTTGCATTCGACCGGATCGTGCGGGCCATGCAGGTATCGGCGATCCTCGGGGCAAAAATCATGGTCGTGCATCCGTTTTTTCTTCGGGATCCGGCAGAGAAGAAGCACGCCAACTTTGACTTTTACCGGAAGCTGCAGCCGCATTGCGCCGAATTCGGCGTCAGGGTCGCCCTGGAGAACATGTGGGGATGGGATGCCGTGAAGGAAAAAATCATCCCGAATGTCTGCAGCACGGGAGAGTCGTTTGCCGAGTATCTCGACATGCTTGACAGCCGGTATTTCACGGCCTGCCTGGACCTCGGCCACTGCGGTCTGGTGGGCGAAAAGGCGGCCGGCATGATCCGCGCGCTGGGACACGACCGGCTGAAAGCCCTCCATGTCCATGACAACGATCATCGGAGCGACATCCATACCGCGCCTTATTACGGCAAAATGGATTGGGGATCCATCATACAGGCCCTTGCGGATATCCGTTATGACGGCGACTTCACCTTTGAGGCCGACAATTTCTTCGCCGGGATCCCGGACGCTCTGCTGCCTGACGCAGCGATCTACCTGCAGAAAATCGGCCGGTTCTTCATCCGGTCCATCCAGGATAAGCAGGAAACCAGAGAGTAAGCAGCGCAAAGAGGAAACGTTAATCTCCTTACTGGAAACAAAAGATAATGCCTTCCGACCCTCCGATATGCTACAATCGGTAATGGACAAATCATCTGAAAACCGGAGGGGAGCCTATGAAAAAGATCGCATTTATCGGCGCCGGCAGCTTCGGGTTCACGCGCGGACTGGTCCGGGACATCCTGACCTACGAAACGCTTTCCGACTGCACGATCGCCCTGATGGACATCGACGCCAAACGCCTGGATTACATCCGCCGGGCGGTGGAGAAAATCGTACAGGCCGGCCATTACGGGGCGAAGGTGATCGCCACGACCGACCGGGCCGAGGCGCTGAAGGACGCGGACGGCGTGCTGATCACGATCCTCGCCGGCGGCGTGCAGGTCTGGCGGCATGACATCGAAATCCCCAAGAAACACGGGGTCGACATCAACATCGGAGACACCCGCGGACCATCCGGGATCTTCCGTTTCCTGAGGACCGCGCCGGTGATGCTGGACATCTGCAGGGACATCGAGCGGTATTGCCCCGACGCCGTCGTGCTGAATTATACAAACCCCATGGCGATGCTCTGCCGCCTGCTCCAGTCGGAGACGAAGGCGAACGTGACGGGCCTGTGCCACAGCGTCCAGGGGACGGCCGCGATGCTGGCGAAATGGATCGGCGCCGACAACGGCGACGTGACCTACCTGTGCGCCGGCATCAACCATCAGGCCTGGTATCTCGAATACAAGGTGAAAGGCCGGGACGCATATCCCCTGATCCGCGAAGCGGTCCGGAAGCCCGAGATCTACAACGAAGAAATCGTCCGGAACGAGATGTTCCTCCACCTTGACTATTATGTCACCGAATCCTCGGGGCACAACTCGGAGTACAACGCCTGGTTCCGCAAAAGGCCCGATCTGATCGAGAAATACTGCCTGCACGGGACCGGATGGAATCCGGGTTTGTACGGGTACATCCTGCAGGAATACCTGAAGCGCGAAGAGACCTGGGAAAAAGAGATTACCGACTGGATCGGGCAGGAGCATATCGACATCTCGCGCGGCATGGAATACGCCCCGCCCATTTTCAATGCCGTCTTCGGCGACAGGACTCTGTTCGAATTCAACGGGAACGTCCGCAACTTCGGGCTGATCGACAACCTTCCCGAGGGCTGCTGTGTGGAAGTCCCCGTCGTGGCCTCGCAGGCCGGGCTGCGCGCGATGCATGTCGGCCCGCTGCCGGCCCAGTTGGCTCTTCTGAACAATGTCAGCGCACGGTGCGAGGAATTGGCGGTGGAGGGCTTCATCGAGGGCGACGACCGGAAAGTCTACCACGCGATCGCTTTCGACCCGCTCACGTCGTCCGTGCTGAGCCTGGCCGAAATCCGGGCGATGGTCGACGAAATGTTCGAAGCCAACAGGGATTACCTGCAGCCGTATTTCCCGAAGCGCTGGAACGCCTAATTGAATTCCTGCATGCGCATGCGGTAATGCATGTAATCCTCGAAAGAAACTTCCTCGGGGACACCATGGTCGCAGGTCGGGATATAGCCGCCGTGCCTCTTCATGAAGGGCATAATGCGGTCGATTTCCCTGTCGATCGCATCCCGGCCCTGCGCGAGGATCCTCTTGTCGAAACCGCCGCGGATCAGAAGATCCGGGTATTTTTTTCGCACCGCGACGACATCGCAGCCGGAAGCGGCCTCGAAGGGCGACATGTAATCCATCCCGATCTCGCGGTACAGGTCGATCACCGCTGTCGAGCGCCCGTCCGTGTCGAGCTGGAAGAACAGATGCCGCGACTTGTCGGATTGTCTCCCGCGGATGTTGTCCAGCAGCTGTCCGTAGTAGGGAAAAAGGAATTCGCGGATCATGTCCGGCGAGATCAGCGGGCCGTGATTGTAGCAGATATCCTCTCCGAAAAAGACCTCGTCAAAGGTGACAAATTTCTGATGTTCCGCGGAAACGCGGTCCGCAAGCTCGAACCAGGTCTGCATGCAGGCATGGATGAGGGCCGGGTCGTCGTAGAACATGTAAAGCAGGGCTTCCGGGCCGATCAGCGACCGCAGGTACATGTAGCCGCCGATGATGTTCTGGCAGATGACCATGCCTTTCGCAGCGGCTTCTGCAGCCTCTTTCATTCGCTCCGGCAGCGACGCGTACCGGGCCGGCGCGTCCGGATCCAGCCGCCAGCGGACATCATCTTCCCATGAATTCATGTCTTTGACCGGGTGACCGACATACTCCGGCATGAAACCGTTCCGCCGGCCCTTGAAGAAAAGCACCGACCGTCCTGCGAAGTCCCGGACCAGCTCATACTCGCCCCGGTCCTCCAGGACCTTTTCCTCATACGCGGGAAGCAGTTCGGCTTCCGTCCACCCGAGCTGTCCCAGATAAAACTTGGCTTTGGCGTCATACAGGAAAAGCGCGTCGAGATCCGTGCCGTCGCTGACATGGCCTTCGCGCTTCCACCGGTCCATGCAGTAATAGCCGAACTCCTCCTGATAAATGGGCTCGTCCGGCTTGAGCGCGTAGAAATCCCGCATTTTCCGTATGCTTTTCGCGTATTCCATCGGCGTTGACCTCCCTTTTTCAGCCCCCGGACCGATCCGGGGAAGCTGCAGGCTTCGAACGGGATACCATGCTTCCCCGGACAACTCCATCATACTCCGTACAGGCTTATATATCAATGCGTGACATTGATTGTGCGGCGCGGCAATCTGCGGCAATTTGCGGCAAATCGCACGGCGATCCATACAGCGATCCATACGGCGATTTGCTCTAGCCGGTACAGGACAAGAAAAGGCGAATCATGGTATAATAACAGAATGCCCGAGGGCCCGCGGAGGCCCCGGATCCTGCCTGCAGAAGGGACATCCCGGCATGATGGAAATGGAATGGGACATTTTTTTCCGATCCTATAATGAAGCCCTGGCGGACGCGTTCGAGCGGGCGGCGGCCGGCATCGCGGACGAGAGCCTGCTCGCGGATCCGTGCTTCGCCGCGTCCCTGCAGGAGATGACAGCCGGGAGTCTCCGCGACTGGTACGATGCGCCGCTCGGAGATGACAGAAGCGGCCCGACCCCGGCGGAGATGATCGATTCCCTGACGGAGACCGGCGATGCCGCCCGTGTGTTCCGCGAAGCAGCGGTACGCTGCGACGATGGGATCCCGGAGCGGCTCGAAGCGAAAATCGCCTCTTTCGGCAGCGACGCGGAGGAGATGCTCACGGAAATCGCTTTCGGGACCGACTGGGAAACAGCCGGAGATGGTGAGGGTCAGCCGTCCGGGGAGCTTCTTGCTTCCTCGGTCGCCCTGCAGTCCATCGGGCAGATGGGAGCCCTGCGGCTGTTCGAAACGGCAGCCGTGCGATTCGCCGGCACCCGGCGGCCGGCAGACCTGATCGCCGACGCGCTCAGGGACAGCGCCGTGAGCCTCGGAGCCGAAGCGGTCCCGATCCTGGCCGGCATCCTGAACGACGTGTGCGGGCAGCCGGGAGACTTCATGCCGACGCACGAATCCCTGATGATCGCCCTCACGGCGGCGGGCAGCGCGCACCGCAGCGACGAGGCTTACGCCTGCCTCCGCCGGTGCTTCCGCCGCATGGACCGCAAGATCCTCGGCGCAGCCTGCCTCGGCGACTACGGCGACCCGCGGAGCATCGCCGTCCTGAAGCACTATCTGGACCGTCCGGACTCCAGGCCGGACCGCCCGCTTTTCTATGAGATCCTATCTTCGATCCGCCGGCTGGGCGGAGAGATCGACGACATCCGGGATCCGTTCGGGGATTTTTCGGCCCGAAGGTAAGGAGGCAGCCATGCAAGCGATCAAACTGAGCCACATCATCCGTGAATTCAACCTCGAGCAGGCGGTGAAAGCAGGCAACCCCGACGAGATCCTCATCGCGGTGGCCGACGTCACGCGTCCCGGCCTCCAGCTCGCCGGCTATTTCGACCATTTCGGACCGGACCGCATCCAGATCATCGGCAACATGGAGACCGCCTACCTCGACAAGCTCAGCCACGAAGACCGCCTCCGGAGGGTCAACGACCTTTTTGCCACCGGGATCCCGTGTCTGATTCTTACCCGCAGCCACAACCTATACCCGGAGGTCGAAGAAAGCGCGCTCAAGCACAACATCCCGGTCCTCCGGACGCCGGAGATCACCTCCCTCTTCATGAGCTCCCTGGTCAAGTTCCTCAACGTGGAGCTTGCCCCGCGCTCGACGCTGCACGGCGTCCTGATCGAGGTGTACGGCGAGGGCATCCTGATGCTCGGCGAGAGCGGCGTCGGCAAGTCCGAGACCGCGCTCGAAATCGTCAAGCGCGGGCACCGGCTGATCGCCGACGACCTGGTCGAGGTGATGCGGGTGTCGGATACAACGCTGCTGGGCCGGGCGCCCGAAATCATCCGCCACCTGATCGAGATCCGCGGGATCGGCATCCTGGATGTAAAAGAGCTGTACGGTGTTTCATCCGTCAAGATGCAGGAAAACATCAATTTTGTCATCAACCTCGAGCTCTGGGATGAGAAAAAAAGCTATGAGCGGCTTGGCATCCAGGACGAGACGACCGAGGTGCTCGGGATCAATGTCCCGTCGATCACCATCCCCGTCCGCCCCGGCCGCAACCTGGCGATCATCGTCGAAGTGGCGGCGATCAATTTCAGGCAGAAGCAGATGGGCTACAATGCGGCGCGGGCGCTGACGGACCGGGTGTTCGGCGCGGGCGGCAAGGCATATTGAGACGGCCCGGCGGGGCGGAGCCCATGGCAGGGATATCGGAACGGATCGGGGAGGCGTGAGGACACGGATGGCGGGGGAGCGGTCAAAAAGCAGACAGACCGGCGGAGAAAAGGCCGGGGCTTTCGCGGAATGCATGACGGCGGCTTTCCCGGACGCGGCGTGCCGGCTGCTGCCCGGTGAACCGATGTCGGACCATTCCACATTCCGGGTCGGCGGGGCGGCGGATATCGCGTTCAGCCCGGCATCGGAAGAAGAGGTTTCCCTTGCGGTGCGTACCGCGTCGCAGCTCGGACTGCCTCTTACGGTGATCGGCAACGGATCGAACATCCTCGTTTCCGACCGCGGCATCCGCGGAGCCGTGCTTCTGATGGGCCGCGATTTCGCGGACATCCGATCCTGCGGGGACGGCACGGTGGCGGCCCGCGCAGGCGCCCTGCTGTCGTCACTCGCGAAGACCGCAGCTCGGCTCGGGCTGTCCGGGCTGGAGTTCGCGGGAGGCATCCCCGGCTCGGTCGGCGGCGCCGTTTACATGAATGCCGGCGCCTATGAGCATTGCCTGTCGGAAGTCGTGTGCCGGTCACGCGGCTGCGATCCGCGGACGGGGGAGCTATTCGACCGGATGGACACGGCGTCCCACGATTTCGGCTACCGCGCCAGCTGCTATTCCCGGAGCGGGGCGATCGTCCTGGAAGCCCGGTTCTCGCTCCGGCCGGGCAGCAGGGAGGATATCGAGAGCCGGATGGCGGAATACGCCGGGCGGCGGCGGGATACCCAGCCGCTGGAGCTGCCGTCTGCAGGCAGCACGTTCAAGCGGCCGGAGGGACATTTCGCGGGCAGGCTGATCGAAGACGCGGGGCTGAAGGGCTTCCGGATCGGCGGAGCCAGCGTCAGCACGAAGCACGCGGGGTTTATTGTCAACGACCGGAACGCGACGGCGGATGATGTGATGGCGCTGATCCGGCATGTGCGCGGCTGCGTGATGGAGAAATACGGAGTCATGCTGGAGCCGGAAATCCGGATATTGGGGGAGTGGTGAAATGGAAGTCGTAATACTGACCGGGATGTCCGGGGCGGGGAAATCCGTAGCGGTCAATTACCTTGAGGATCTCGGCTACTTCTGCGTGGACAATGCGCCGCCCCAGATGCTGCACTCGATGCTGAAGACGTTCCAGAACTGGGAGTCGCAGGAAGGGGTGTCGGTCAACAAGGTCGCCTTTGTGGTCGACGTCCGGAGCGCCGCCATGTTCAGCGGCGTCCTGCCGGCGTTCGCGCAGATCGAAAAGATGGGGGTCCAGCCCCGGATCATTTTCCTCGACGCCTCCGACCAGACGATCGTCAACCGCTACAAGCAATCGCGCCGCAACCACCCGCTTGCCGAGGGCAAGGGCATCCTGCAGGGGATCGCCGAGGAGCGCGCGCTGATGAAGGGCATCAAGAGCATGGTCGCCGACGTGATCGACACGACCAACATCGAGCCGTGGGAGCTGCGCGACACCCTCTACCGGATGCTGGCGGGCGGCAAGGAGGAGAACAAGATTTCGATCCTCGTGCAGTCGTTCGGCTTCAAGTACGGCATCCCGCTGGACTGCGACAACGTGGTCGATGTCCGCTTCATCCCGAATCCGTTTTATATCAAAGAGCTCAAGGGCTGCAGCGGCCTTGACGACAAGGTCAGGGATTACATCTACTCATTCCCCGAAACGAACGAATTCATGCGGCGGCTGAAAGAACTCACGCTTTTTACGATCCCCTACTACACGCGCGAGGGCAAGATCCGCCTCAACATCGGCGTCGGCTGCACGGGTGGGAGACACCGCTCCGTCGCCATGGCCGAGGACCTGGGCGGCTATCTGAAGGACAAAGGGTACAGCGTCGTCGTGGATCACCGGGACCTCCGGAGCGACCTCAAGGTCAGCGCCCGGTCGAAAGCAAAGGCGAAAAAAGAACCATGACGTTTTCCTCGAGGATCAAAGACGAATTATGCGCCCTGCCGTGGGCGGAACTGTGCTGCGTCCGGGCTGAACTGACCGCCGCGCTGGTCTGCTCCGCACGCTTTCTGAACGGCCGGATCACGGTTTCGACCGCCCATGCCGCCTACGCGTCGCGCCTGGCGTCGATGCTGGGCGCGATCTACGCAGCGGATACCGGGGTGACGCACGGCAGGGAGCTGTACACGCTGGCGGTCGGAGACCGCAGGACCTATGACGAGATCACGGCGGACCTCGAAGCCGGCATCGGATTCGAAACGATCCGCGGGACGGTTCGTGAAAATGTGTTTCCGGACGAATTCTGCGGCAGGTCGTTCCTGAGAGGCGCTTTCCTCTCGTGCGGCTCCGTTTCGGAACCGGGCAAAGCCTACCACCTCGAGTTCACGACGCGTCGTCAGTCGGTCGCCCAGAGCATCCGGGACATCCTGCAGCGCGACGGCATCCGCCCCGGCCTCCTGCGGCGGGGCGGCTATCATGTCGTCTATATCAAAGAAGGCCAGCAGCTGTCGGATTTCCTGCTCATCACCGGAGCGCACCGCGCGCTCCTCGAGCTCGAATCGCTGATGGTGGACAAGTCGGTCCGCAATTCGGTCAACCGAATCGTCAACTGCGACAACGCCAACATCGACCGGATCGCCTACACAGGGGCGAGGCAGCAGGAAGAGCTTGAGTACATTGCCGCGCGCATCGGCTTCGAAAACCTGTCGAAGGATCTTCGCGCCGCCGCGCAGGCGAGGCTCGAATACCCCGACCTGTCGCTCAAGGAGCTCGGCGAAATGCTCGACCCTCCGCTCGGCAAGTCCGGCATGAACCACCGGCTCAAGAAGCTGGAGAAAATCGCCGCGGAGCATCGCGCATGCCATTGGAAATAGTGCTGGTGGAACCGGAGATCCCGCAGAACACGGGTAATATCGCGCGCACCTGCGTGGCGGCCGGCCTGAAGCTGCACCTGGTCGAACCGCTCGGATTTTCCATTACGGACAGGGCCGTCAAGCGCGCAGGCCTGGACTACTGGTTCGACACGGACATCACCGTCTGGCCGGACCTTGACGATTTTCTGCGGAAAAACGCCGGCCGCTGCCTGTACTTCGCCACGACCAAGGCTCAGAACACCTACGCCGCCGTCGCGTACCCGGACGACTGCATGATCCTGTTCGGCAAAGAGACCCGCGGCCTGCCGGAACCGCTCCTGCGCACCGCCCCGGGATCGTGCATCCGCATCCCCATGCTCGGGACGAAGCGCTCGCTGAACCTGTCCAATGCCGTGGCGGTCATCGCGTACGAATACCTGAGGCAGAAAGGATTCCGCGGTCTGGAGGAGGCGGGGCGATATCCGGCGGACGGAGCCCCCTGAGGCCGCGCTTCCCGCTGCGGTTTTACCGCGCGCGGGGATAGGAGCGCAGGCTTTTTTCATGTATAATGGGTGGAGTGGTCGAAAGGACAGGCATCTATGAAGAAAAATGCGTATTATTATGAGGACGAGGTTCCGATGTCGCTCGACGAATACGGGCAGGACGACAGGAAGAAGGGAAGGTCCCGCGCGGCGTCCGGTGCCCGCGGCAGCCGCAATTCCCGCGGCAGGCGCCGCAGGTTCCGGCGGGGGACGGGGACGATCCTTTTCCTCTTCGTCCTGATGTTCTCGCTGATCGGCGTCCTTTACTACATGTGGCACAACGGCCTGATATTCGAGAACTTCCCGGGGACGAAGCCCACGACCGACCCGGCACTCGTCACGCCCTCGCCCGAGCCCACCATCACACTCGGCGAGCTGCAGCCGTGGGAAAACCCGACGCTCAAGTCCTCGCGCTTCACGCAGATGTTCAAGCCCACCGAGGTGGAGACGCAGTTTACCCCGGCCGTCCAGGGCGTCATCTCGGACATTTTCTCCGGCACGAATATCCTCGGCACATTTCTGCGCAGCTACGACCTTTCTTTCGGCGACCCGATCCGCTACCAGCAGGTGCCGGGCGTCCTGACCTTCCGCGGCAACAATTTCCGCAATTCCCCGTCCTACGGCCTCGTCTCCATCAAGGAGAACAAGGTCGAGCAGGTCTGGGAGCGCCAGGCGGGGAGCCTGAAGTCTTCCCGCTGGGATTTTTACTGGAGCGGGACCGGATGGACCGGACAGCCGGTCATGGTGCAGTGGCCCGACGACATCCGCGCGAAGATGAACCTCTATGAGAGCAAGAAAAATAAAAGCGGGCTGGTCGAGGTCATCTACGCCACCATGGACGGGAAGATCTATTTCTTCGACCTTGACGATGGCAAAAGCACGCGCGACCCGATCGATATCAAGGCCCCGATCAAGGGCACGCCGGCGATCGATCCGCGCGGATACCCGATCCTCTATGTCGGCCAGGGGGACAACGCGCCTCCGGGCAGCAGCATGAAGGACATCGGGATGCGGATCTTCAGCCTGATCGACCAGAAGCTCCTGTATTTCATCGACGGCATGGATCCGATGGCATTCCGGACGGACTGGGGCGCCTGCGACTCGTCCCCGATCGTCGACGGTCCCACCGACACGCTCGTCTGGGCCAGCGAGAACGGCATCCTGTACACCGCGAAGCTCAACGCGTCCTTCGACCGCAGCGCCGGCACCGTGTCGGTCGCCCCGGTTTTCACGAACCTCCGGTACAAGTCCGCGAAAACGACCCTGAGCGGGGTCGAATGCTCGCCCTCTCTTTACGGGAACCGGGTCTATTTCAACGACAACTCCGGCATCCTGTACTGCTTTGACCTCAAGACCATGACCCCGGTCTGGTGCCGGCCGCTCGACGATGATTCCGACGTCACGCCGGTCCTCAGCCAGGAGGACGACGGCATCTACCTGTACACCGGCACCGAGGTCGATTACCAGCAGCGCATCACAGACACCTACCTCGGCCAGGCTTATGTCTACAAGATCGACGCCCGGACAGGCAAGTCGATGTGGCGGAATTCCTACCCCTGCTGGACCAAGAACGACGAGCAGAACGTGGGCAACGACATCAACGGCGGAGCGATGGGCACCCCGATCGTGGGGAAAAACGGGATCAGCAGCCTCGTGATCTACAGCTTCTGCATGACGAACGGGATCTACAGCGGCAATGTCATGGCCGCTTACGACAAGGATGACGGGCAGGTCGTCTGGACCTACCGGTCGACCTATTACTCCTGGAGCTCACCGGTCGACGTCTACGATGAGACCGGGCGCGCGTACATCCTGCTGCCGGATTCCGGCGGCAACCTGATCGTCCTGGACGGGCAGACCGGCATCGAGCTGACGGTCGGCAAGATCATGATGCGTGACGAGACCGGCGGCAATGTCGAGTCCTCGGCCGCGGTTTTCGGCAACATGCTGGTTGTCGGCACGCGGCGCGGCGTGATCGTGGGCATGAAGCTCAAATGATGGGACGCAGCTCAAGGCGCGGGGAGAAGGGCATATGAAACAGTCTACGGGCAGAGGACCGATCCGGGGGAGCGGGACGCGCGGCCGCGCGCATTCAGCCGGCCGGAGCGCCGTCACGCGCTCCTTTTACGGGAAGCGTTCTTCCGCAGCGCACAGGCGCGGCGCGTTCCGCAAAATCGCCCTCTCCATCCTGATCCTCCTGGTGTCCGTCGGCCTCATCCTGTCCGTGAGCGCGGTATACCGCCTGTACATCGCGGGGAACAGCTCGGACACATCCTCCTCGCAGAGTGCCGGCTCCGGCGCATCTTCCGCCACATCTTCATCCACCCCGGCGTCCGGCGGATCATCGTCCGGCAGCCTCGCATCCTCCGGCCCGGTCTCCGCGGCATCCCCGTCGCCCGAACCGACCCGGGCCCTCCAGGGCCCCGGCAATCCGATCCTGCTGGCCGGCTCATTCACACAGCACCTGACGATGGGGGACATCCTGTCCGGCCTGCTGCCCTCCGCGCTCCACTTCACATCGCAGGCCTACAGCGGCGGCAAAGCGGTGTCCTCCTACAGCCGCGGCACGCCGATCTCGCTGTACGACCCGATCGACTACAACCAGGTCCCCGGCGTCCTGACCTTCCGCGGCAACAATTTCCGCAATGCGCCGAGCTTCGGCACCGCGGCGGTTCGCGAGAAGAAGCTGTCCCAGATCTGGGAACGCAGCATGGGCGGCATGAAGTCCTCCCGATGGGATTTTTCCTGGTCCGGCACCGGCTGGACGGGACAACCCGTCATGGTCCAATGGGACGCAGACGTCCGCCGTCTGATGAATCTGTATGAGGATAAAAAAAGCAAATCCGGCCTGGTCGAAGTCGTCACCGCCTCGATGGACGGCAATATCTACTTCTATGACCTGGACGACGGCAAGTCGACGCGCCCGGCGATCAACATCGGCGTCGCGGTCAAGGGGACGCCGGCCATCGACCCGAGAGGCTATCCGCTCCTGTATGTCGGGCAGGGCGACTACCCGCCCGAAAACGCGAGCGGACAGATGGGCTTCCGGATCTTCAGCCTGATCGACGGATCGCTTCTGTATTTCAAGGACACCTGGAACGAGACGCGCTCCTATCGCAATTCCTGGGGTGCGCTCGACTCCTCGCCGATCGTCGATGCCGCGGCGGATACCCTGGTCTACCCCTGCGAAAACGGCATGATCTACACCATGAAGCTCAACACGGCCTTCAGCAAATCCGCGGGCACGATCTCGATCGCCCCCGCGTTTGCCGACTACCGCTACAAGTCTTCGGCGACCTCTTCCCAGGGGATCGAAAGCTCGATTGCGGTCTACGGCTCCTACGGCTACTTCGACGACAATTCCGGCACGATCAACTGCGTCGACCTGAATACGCTCAAGCCGGTGTGGTCGCGGAAGCTCGATGATGACAATGACGTCACGCCCGTTCTGCAGCAGGACGGCGGCCGGCTGTACCTGTACTGCGGCACGGAGGTCGACAACCAGCAGGCCATCACGGGCACCTATCAGGGGAAAGCCTATATTTACAAAATCGACGCCATGACCGGAGAGATCGTCTGGCGCAACTTCTACCCCGCCTACACCTACAACGACGTCGAACGCTCCGGCAACGACATCAACGGCGGCATCCTCGGCAGCTTCATCCTGGGAAAAGGCCGGTATTCGAACATGCTGATCGTCAGCGTCTGCATGACCGCGGGCTACTCGAGCGGCAACACGCTCGCCGCGTTCGACACCGCGTCCGGCGGGCTGATCTGGGAATACAAGATGAACCATTACAGCTGGGGCTCGCCGGTCGATGTCTATGACGGCGACGGAGCCATGTATGTCCTGATGACGGACTCCGTCAGCCAGGTCCACCTGATCGACGGCAGCACCGGCACCCGCCTCGACGTGATCACGCTTCAGCGGGATTTCGGCGGCGACACACCGTCATCCGGCGGCAACATCGAATCCTCCGCCGCCGTCTTCGGCGACATCCTCGTGGTCGGCACGCGCGGCGGCCTGATTGCCGGCGTGAAGATCCGCTGACGCACCGGACGCGCGCCGCGCACCCGGTGCGCCGCGCACTCGGTGCGCAGCGCTCCCGGACCGCTTCTGCACCTGGAGCGCTTCTGCTCCGTCAGCGGTACAGCGGCCCGTACGTTTCGCAGGCTTTGTAATCGGCGCCCTCGGGATCCTTCGTGCCGAATCCGGACCAGGAATGAGGACGGAAGATCCGGTCTTCCGGGACATTGTGCATCGAAACGGGGATGCGCAGCATACTGGCCAGGGTGATCAGCTTCGCCCCGATATGGCCGTAGCTCAAGGATCCGTGGTTGGCGCCCCAGTCCGCCATGACGCCATAGACATCCTTGAAGGAATCCTCTCCCGTGACGCGCGGAACAAACCAGGTGCTTGGCCAGGTCGGGTCGGTGCGCTTCTGGAGGATCGCGCTGACCTTTTCGGGCAGACGCACCGTGGTGCCTTCCGCGATCTGCAGGACCGGGCCGATCCCTGCGACGATGTTGACGCGCACCATCGTGACCGGCATCTCCGCCTTGGTTTCGAACATGGAGGAAAATCCGCCTCCGCGGAAATAATGGACATCCGCGGGACACCACTGCGTCGCTTTCAGGCACGCGGCGGCATCACTTTCGCTGACCTCCCAGAATGGCTTCATGACCGCCCTGCCGGCGGCATCGCGCATCTCTCCGCAGCCGTCGACGGCCGCGGCGCCGGAATTGATCAGATGGATCAACCCGTTGGAAGCCGCGCCTTCGGGCTTCCAGCCGGTCACGCGCTCGATCGCCGCCGGGCTCCAGTAGGTGCGGACATCGGCGAAAACGGAGGCGGAATCGTTGACCAGATGCCCGAGCAGCATCGCCATCCCGTTCAGCGTGTCATTTTCGGTCGCCAGGATCATGGGCTCGCGGATCCCGTTCCAGTCAAACGACGAATTGAGCAGCGATTCGGAAAAATCGTAATTCGGGAAATGGTCGGTCCACTGCCTCTGACCCTGCACCCCGGCCGCGATGGCATTGCGGCCAAGCGCCTCTTCGCCGTACCCCATCTCCGCGAGTCTGGGATTGCCGATCATGATATCCCGGATGATCATCGTCTGGATCACGACGCGCTCCCACTGTTCATCCTTCTGCTCCCTGGTATATGCCAGGGGGTCGCCCTCGTTCTTGTCCCAGCCTTCCGGGCAGTACGCCTCGCGCCACGCCTTCGCGCGCGCGAACTCCTCGTGGTCGTAGATCCCGCGTGCGATCCGCCGCTCGATTTCGACCTGGTCCATCCACTCCGTGCGAAGCCCGAAGTATTCCTGGAACATCTGCGCGTCGACATAGGAACCGGCGATGCCCATGCAGGAACTGCCGATGTTGACATAGGACTTCCCCCGGAGCGTACCGGCGGCAAGAGCAGCCTTGGCCCACAGCAGGATCTTCTCCCGGACATCGTCCGGCATCGATGTATCTACCGCATCCTGCACATCATGCCCGTAGACCGCGAACGCCGGCAGCCTGCGCTGCGCGTGCGCCGACATGGCGGCCGCCAGCAGGACCGCCCCCGGCCGCTCGGTGCCGTTGAACCCCCAGACCGCTTTGATCGTCAGCGGATCCATGTCCATCACTTCCGTGCCGTAGCACCAGCTCGGGGTCACCGACAGCGTCGCGGTCACATTCTCGGCCGCGAAATAGTCCGCACAGGCCGCGGCCTCGGCCACACCGCCGATGCACGTCTTCGCGATGACGCACTCCACGGGCAGCCCGTTCGCATGCCTCAGACTCCCCGTGATCAGCGCCGCCGCCTGTTCGGCCATCGCCATGGTCCGTTCCTCCAGGTTCTCCCGGACCCCGGCACGGCGTCCGTCCACCAGAGGCCGGATGCCGATCTTCGGCATTCTTCCGACAAGGCTGTTGCGTGGTTCGTTTTTCTGGAAACTCATGATAAATACCTCCTGATAATTCTCCGAAACACTTATAAAAGTGCCGTGAAAATGAAATAAAGACTGTCCGCGGAACGATCCGAAAAATCCCGCGGCTGTCAAGCCCGCATATGGAGCTCATCTTTATTGTATAACGCCAGTCTTCTCCATTAATGGATTCTTTGGTACAATAATGGATATACACAGGACAGAACATAGATAAAATGACCCGGCGCCCATCGAAGCTCCTGCAGCGGGGGCAGGGGAAGGGGGATGGAAACGGCATGATCCGCCACGAACATGTGACCGACAACGAAGCATTCCGCACGGATTCGCACGGAGTGACCCGAAACAAGCACATGATCAGCTATCTCAACCATTTCGACATCAAGATCCTCGACCACGGGCACTTCGTCGGCGACATGACCTGGAACCAGTACAACGTCATGTCCCCCTTCGCGCGGATCTACTACATGATCGCCGACTCCGGCTGGCTCGAGACCGAACAGGGCAGGATCGACCTCCTGCCGGGCTCCATGTACCTGATCCCGCCGAACACGAAGGTCAACCTCCGCACCGCCAGGCGGATCGAAAAATTCTACTTCCACATCACCTGGCACTACGCGGACACCGACATGCTCGACCGCATCAACCGCTGCTTCGTCCTGCCCCTGCCGCAGGAAAGCCTGGCGATGCTGCTCGACTCCTACCGCAAGGGCGAACCCGCCGACCTGCTGCTGATCTGGGGCATCGTCTACGAATCCCTGGCCCGCTTCATCCGCGAATGCCTGCCCGAACACCGCAAATACCTCGATCTGGCCAACCGCTACAGCGCGCTGTTCTCCTACGTAGAAAAAAACCTGTCGGCCGCCCTGACGCCCGGTGAAGTCTGCCGCGGACTCGGCGTCTCCTACGAAACCATGCGCCGGCGATTCCGCCGTGACAACGGCATCACGCTGCACCGCTACATCATCAACCGCCTGATCCAGAAAGCCGGCATGCTCCTCCTGCTCACGGACAAAAACGTCCAGGAGATCGCGCTCGAGCTCGGCTACGAAGACGAATTCTACTTCTCCCGGCTCTTCAAGGACAACATGAACTACAGCCCGCGCGAATACCGCCGGGTCAACGAACTCCTCCGCTGACCGCCCGACTGCACCGCCGGCAGCCGCCGGATCCGAAGGAACCGAAAAGGGATCGGAAAAAGAAAGTGCAAGGAAAAAGAAAATACAAGGAAAAGGAAAGGTCAACGGAAAGGTAAAAGGAAAGGAGAAAAACCGGATGCTCACGATCGGAAGCCACCTATCGGTATCCGCCGGATTCGAAGCCATGGGGCAAGACGCGATCCGGATCGGCGCCAATACGCTCCAATTTTTCACCCGCAACCCGCGCGGCAGCCAGGCCAAAGACATCGACCCCGCCGACGCGGACGCCTTCCTCCACCTCGCCGCCCGCCACGGGATCACCGCGATCCTCGGCCACGCCCCCTACACCCTGAACGCCGCCTCCTCCGACCCGAAGATCCGCGAATTCGCCCGCATCGCCATGACCGACGACCTCCGGCGCATGGAACACTTCCCGGGCAGCTTCTACAACTTCCACCCCGGCAGCCACACCGGCCAGGGCCCCGACGCCGGGATCGCCTGCATCACGGAACTCCTCAACAGCCTCCTCCAGCCCGACCAAACCACCACCATCCTCCTCGAAACCATGGCCGGCAAAGGCAGCGAAATCGGCAGCACTTTCCACGAACTCTACAAAATCCTCGATGGCCTCCGCCACCCCGAAAAAGCCGGGATCTGCCTCGACACCTGCCACGTCCACGACGCCGGCTACCCCATCGCCGACGACCCCGACAGCGTCCTCGCCGAATTCGACCGCGAAATCGGCCTCACATACCTCAAAGCCATCCACCTCAACGACAGCCAGAACCCCGCCGGCAGCCGCAAAGACCGGCACGCCAAAATCGGCGAAGGCACCCTCGGCCTCCCCGCGATCGAACGCCTCATCAACCACCCCCGCCTCCGCAGCCTCCCCTTCTATCTCGAAACCCCCAACGACCTCGACGGCTACGCCGCCGAAATCCGCCAGCTGCGCAGCCTATACCGTGAAACACCCCCGGCCGGAAGCGTGACCCCATGATCGCCGCCATGACCGTCACCATCCATCTCCCCGGCGCGCGCACCCTCAAAGAAAAACGCATGACCGCCCAAAGCCTCCGCGACATCCTGCGCCGCCGCTTCAACATCACCATCGCCGAAACCGCCGAACACGACACCCACAGCCGTCTCATCCTCACGATCGCCGGCATCGTAACCGGCCCCGCCATGGCCGACAGCCTCATGGACTCCATCCTGAACCTGATCGCAAGCCGCATCGACGGCGAAATCATCAGCGCCGACCGCGAACTCCTCTGAAAGACCGGCATCTTTACAATACCCATTTCCGAAATTTACGGGAAGAAAAGATTGCAATTTACCCCCGCCGTGCCTGCCGTGCTTTTGCATTGACAATGCCCGCCTAAAATGCTAATATTTTCTGGCGTCATCCCGCTCGCCGCTCGCCGCAACACGCAGCAGCCGCACCCCCGGGACCCGCACCGAAAACTGAATAACTTCTCTGGAGGAATCGCCTAGCTCGGTCGAGGGCGCACGACTGGAAATCGTGTAGGCGCCAAAAGCGTCTCGAGAGTTCGAATCTCTCTTCCTCCGCCACCGAAAAAATGGACGCCACCCTTACGGCGTCCATTTTTTATTGGAGGTTTGGTGATGGTGGCGGAGGAATCCTCCGCCAAAACAATTGCACTTGCATTTATGGTGACCGCTTTGTCATTGTAAGTCCGTCTGAGCTGGCGGAGGAATCCTCCGCCAGGATTTTTGCTTATAAGGTGCTCGCTTTTTATTGCCAGTTGAGTATTTTGGCGGAGGAATCCTCCGCCAGAAAAAACCGCACCGCTTGTGCGGTTATTTTATTGCAGGTTCGTAGAAACCGTCATGATGATATAATAGAATGAACCAACTCAGGAGGATTTGATCGATGCAGCCGGAGGACCACAGGACCGAATACAAACTGAAACTGACTGACCAACTCGAAAAGGAAGTGGTTGGTTTTCTAAATGCGCGCGAAGGCGGATTGATTTATATCGGTGTGGCTGATGATGGCCAGGTTGTGGGTGTCGAAGAGATCGACGCTGTTCAACGTAAAATAATTGATCGGATCAGAAACAATATTATGCCGCCGGTCATGGGATTATTTGATGTGCTGACAGAAACCGTTGATGGTCACCAGATTATTCAGATTATTGTCCTCAGTGGTCCGGAAAAACCCTATTATATTCGTGCCAAAGGGATGTCTCCTGAAGGTGCTTATGTCCGCGTCGGAAGTTCAACGCAGCCAATGTCCACAGAGATGATTGAGTCTACATTTTCCAAGCGAATTCGTACTTCGCTCAAAAATATTCCTTCTCCGCACCAGGACCTGTCATTTGCGCAGTTGAAAATTTACTACGAAGAAAATGGCTTAATGTTGACTGATCAATTCGCGAAAAACCTCGACCTGTTGACAGACGATGGTCGATATAATTATTTCGCATTCCTTTTGGCGGACAAAAACAATATTTCAATCAAAATCGCCAAATACAAAGGGAGAGATAAGTCCGATCTAATCGAAAACAAGGATTTTGGATATTGCTCGCTTATTAAGGCGACTTTCAATGTCCTGAATCGGTTTGATATCGAAAATGTGCCACTGACAAAGATTACCAACACAATCCGCGAGGAAACCTATCCAGTTGATCCGGTGGCGTTACGTGAAGCCATTATCAATGCGATTGTGCATAATGATTTTGCTCGTGAAGTGCCACCTGTTTTTGAAATTTATTCTGATAAAATTGTTGTCACTTCCGCCGGGGGTCTTCCGGTTGATATGTCTGAAGAAGAATTCTATCAGGGCTTTTCAACACCAAGAAACCGGGAGCTGATGCGTGTTTTCAAAGATATCCAATTGGTCGAACATATTGGCTCTGGTATTCCGCGAATTTTGAAGAAATACGATCGATCCATATTTAGCTTCACAACAAACTTCTTACGGGTGGTCTTTCCGTTTCCGTTTTCAGTTGTCGAGCGGAATGAATTGCCTCAACTGCCGCATAGTCAGGATATATTAGGGAATAAACCGGCGACAACCGGCGATAAACCGGCGACAACCGGCGATAAACCGGCGATAAGCAATGAGTATTATCGAAAAATCATTGATTATGTAATGGTAAAAGAATCGATTGCGACTTCGGCTGCTATGGGAATTCTTGGTTTGAAGGCCTCTCAGACAAGACAAATTCTTCACGAAATGGTCGAACAGAATTTGCTTGAAGTTCGTGGTGAGAAGCGCAATCGGACGTATGTAATTGGAAGTCCGGTGAAGGTGGCGGAGGAATCCTCTGCCAGAAAAAATCGACAATAACAGACATATTGTGCTTCGAGCGAGTCGATTTATTAGCAGAACCTTTCAGACATCGGAAATGTTTCTTACCGGAGGGGAAAATTGCGATGAAACAGAAAAGTCCTTTGCTGCCGCTTTTTTCGGTCGTATTTGTCGATATGCTCGGCTTTGGACTCATATTGCCACTGCTGCCTTTCATTGCCGCCAACTGGGGAGCCTCACCCGCCATAATCGGCCTGATCGGTGCAGCCTATCCGTTAGGCCAATTTTTCGGAGCCCCTTTGGTAGGTCGTTTTTCGGACCGGTTCGGAAGAAAGCCATTATTATTGTTCAGCATTACCGGAACATTCCTATCCTTATTGATGCTCGGTTTTGCGCATAGTATCGCCATGATTATGATCAGCCGTTTTCTGGATGGCCTGACCGGCGGGAATATCACGGTAGCTCAAGCCTACATTGCGGATGTTACCGATGAAAAAAACCGTGCAAAGGGTATGGGCATGATCGGCGCCGCTTTTGGCCTCGGGTTCATTCTCGGTCCTGCTTCCGGCGGGTTTTTAAGCCGATGGGGGTATGCCGTGCCCGCATTTGTCTCAGCGGGCTTTTCCCTGATCAACTTATGGATGATTGGCTTTTTGCTCCCTGAATCGCTGCCGAAAGAAAAACGGGTCCACCATTTATCTGAAGCACAGCGCAAACATCCGTTGAACGGACTTGCTGCTGCATTTGCGAAACCGATTGCCGGGCCCATTTTAAGCAGCATTATCGTTTTCAGCCTGTCAATGGCCATGTTTGAATCCGTGTTTTCGCTGTTTGCTAAACAGCGGCTGGAGCTGTCAGCGCAATCGACAGGGTTTATATTGGCTTATGTCGGTGTTTTGGTTGCCGGTATCCAGGGCGGCGGCATAGGGGCATTGACAAAACGGTTTCCGGAGAACGCCCTTGTCCGCTTTGCTCTGATCACACTAACGTTGTCTTATATCGGATGGGCTTTTTCACCGAATATACCTGTTCTAATGGCAGCACTGGTCCCCTTGTCGCTATCCAGCGGTATTCTCAGCACACTGCTCCGGTCGGGCCTGTCAAAGGCTGTTCCGGCCAATGAAACCGGTGAGATCATGGGCATATCCGCTGCGATGGAGAGCATCACACGCATCGTGGCGCCGGCATTGGGCGGTTGGCTGATAGGCAGTTTGTCCCCGGTTGCGCCGGGTTTATTCTCTGCGATTTTGATGGGGAGCTTAACCGTTTATCTGATTTCACTCCAAAAAAGGCATCGCCTGCCGGATCATCTTGCCGAAACTGACTTGTCCGATATCGGCATCGATGTGTTTGGACGCAGCTGCTTTTTAAGCGATCCCGGCTGCTCAAAGGCTGAGTCAACAAAAAGCGAAACGATGCCTCCCGAGAATCAGGATGCTGTAAATTGAAATGGACACTGCTTTGCTTTGCCGGATCAGAGTGTCCTAACGCCCAAGGATTTTACGGATCGGCGGCATTTTGATCAGCACCGCGCTTTCCGGACAGACCTCCTGGCAGCAAAAGCAGCGGATGCAGCGGTCGTATTTGTAGGAAGGGGGATTGCTCTTATTGCCGTCATGCCAGTCCACCGCCTTGGGATTTACCGGACACATGTTTACGCAAATGCCGCATCGGACGCAGCGTTCCGCGACAATATACGGTTTGGGTGTGAGGATGTTCTTGGCAAACAGCATGCCGCCGCTCTTTCGGGCGGGCTTGACCGGGCTCCGGTCTACGTCAAAATCCATTGCAATAAAATCCCGGAGCGGATCGCCGAGGAGAGAAATGTCTTCTTCCCGATAGGTTCCCGCTCCCATTTCCATCCCGGCCTTGTTTGTAAGGACCCATGCGGGATCCAGAGCCATCATCCGGCATGCCGTCGCGTCAAGGGCAATCGGATCCGCTGAGAACAACAGGACGTTCATTTTTCTCGGACGCCCTCCCCTGGGGCCGTTGCCTTCCATCGCCATCACGCCGTCCATAATATACAGCCGCGGATGGATCAGGGTATTCAAATCCGTCAGCATGCGCGCAAATTCGTACGCATCGGGCACTTTCACGTGAAATTCGCTTTTTAGCGCGCCCGGCACGCATCCGAACTGATTTTTGACCGCACCGGTCATCCGCTGAAACCCGTGCGTCTTCATTTTCGGCAGACTGATCACTCCGTCACTTTCAAGAACCGCATTCGCGACGATGAATTTCTTATTCTGGCGCCCGGCTTCAAAAAAAATCTCCTTCCCGGACTTGAAATCGGCAAGGGGGATCTGCAGCTCGTCTGCGACCGCCGATAATCCGGAACGCTTGGACACCGCTTCCGGACTCTGAAAGGAAGGGGAGTCGCCATAGGAAAGACGGGCGCCTGCGCGCTGCAGTACTTCCGCCACGGCGCGGAAAACGGCGGGATGGGTCGTGACGCATTTCTCCGGCGGGTCGGCGGACAGCCAGTTCGGCTTCAGAAGGATTTTTTTATCCGGCCGGACAAAAGCTTCAGGCCCGCCGAGCAGGGAAAACCCTCTTTCCACCGCTGACCGGACATCATCCATTTCATAACTTCCGCAATAGACCACTGCGACTTCCGACATATACCCCTCCGTACTTCATTTTCAAGTCACTGAATCCAATACGAGAACCGCTTTCGTGGCTCCCTTTCGCTGACATTTAGGGAAAACCGCTAAAATCGGCTGGGTCTGATTATAGCATGATTTTCGTAAAGGTAGGGAAATGGACTCGTCACTTCTGTTTAAGTATTCTGAGATATTACTGAATTATTTGTAACAGAGCCTGCTAAAGTAACTGAAGAAGAGAAGGGCGCTCTTATCGCAGATACCATTTCTGAGGATTTAACGGAATATGCGATGAAATATGATAGACTTAACATGTATAGAAAATACCGCGGAAAATATCATTCAGACAGAATTTCACCATTGTATGGATGTTTAAACCCTTAGTCCTACTACTGGATACAGGGTCAGTATACAGGTGATTCCAACATAACCCGTATCCGAAAAAATGTTCCAAAACCCATAATTTGCTTCGGAGCTTTTTTCTGCGTAATTGCAGATGGGAGTTTTTTCTTTAAAATGAGTAAACAAATCGATTGAGAACTGTATAGTCATCTCGGAACAAATCTCGTAAAAATAGAGAATATTCTTGATATATCACGAATTTGCTATTGAGATATGCTGAATTTTTATGTATAATAACTATAACTATATTTTCCGACACTATCCGTGAGGTGGATACAATGAAAGTTAGCTACAAAAAGCTTTGGAAACTTCTAATCGACAAGGACATGTTGAAGAAGGATCTGCAACAAAATGCACACATTAGTTGGACCTCGGTTACGAAAATGTCTAAGGGCGAGGACGTCAGCATGGAAGTGCTTAAAAGAGTCTGCTTAGCGCTTGATTGCGACATTGGTGATATTGTTGAGTTTTTACCGGCTCAAGAGGCAGCTCAGCAACATTGACATTTTCCTGTCCGTTTTTGGGGACAATCAAAGTCGTAGAATAATAGCAATCATGCAATGGAGAGAAACGACATGCCTAATTATTTGGATTTGTTTGCTGGTGCCGGCGGCCTATCAGAGGGCTTTTATCGTGCTGGATATTCGCCAATAGCACATGTTGAGATGGATGTTGCGGCATGCAATACGTTGAAAACGAGGTCGGCGTATCACTGGCTAAAAAAGAATAATCAGCTTCATATTTATGATCATTATCTAAATGGCCAGATTTCCCGGGATGTTTTCTATCAGTACATTCCAGAAAAAGTACTTGATTCTGTCATGAACTATGAGATATCAGTCGATAGTCTCCCCGAGATTTTTTCAAAAATTGACGCAATTCTTTCTGGGGAAAATCTCGATCTTATTATTGGCGGACCTCCTTGTCAGGCATACTCAATTGCAGGGAGGTCAAGAGATGGAAATCACATGGTGGGTGATAAGCGAAATTATCTCTACAAGATGTATGCTGAATTTTTAAAGCGGTACACACCAAAGTATTTTGTTTTTGAAAATGTTGTTGGACTGCTATCTGCAAAGGATGAAGATGGATCACTCCATTTGGATAATATGCGGAAGTTGTTCAGGGCTTGTGGATATTCTACTGAATTAAGAGTGTTGAATGCCTCGGATTATGGTGTCCTTCAGAATCGAAAAAGAATCATTCTAATTGGTAAAAGAGGAATGCAAGAGGGCTTTTACCCAAGCATTCCCAAAGCAAAGAAAAATAACAAGGTTGAAGAATTGTTCCGTGACCTACCTCCAATTAAAGCTGGTGAAGGTGCTATTACTCCGGTAGATACTCTTCATTACGATGGGGAATATCTGTATGAATCTGGAATTAAAGAATATGACAAAGAGGCGGCAACACTCCATCAGGCACGGTCAAATACGCAGCAGGATTTGGAAATATACCATATTGTCGTTGACGCATGGGACAAGAGACAAGCTCGATTGGAGTATACTGATCTGCCGGAGCGTCTTCGTACACACAATAACACAAAAAGTTTTCTGGATCGTTTTAAAGTAGTCGCTGGCGATTTGACATACGCACAGACTGTTGTTGCACATATCTCTCGGGATGGCCACTATTACATTCACCCGGATATTAGGCAGAACAGATCTCTAACCCCGAGAGAGGCTGCAAGAATCCAAACTTTTCCAGACAACTATTTCTTTGAATCCATATCTGGAAAACCTTCCCGCACTCTGGCATATAAACAGATAGGTAATGCTGTCCCCGTTTGCCTCGCATATAGCGTAGCAATTGCTCTGCTTGACAATTTTAGTGAGGATAACTGCAATGGCTGATAATCAGAACTTGGCAACGTTCTATCAGAGTTTTATGGATGAAGTCTTGTTTGCCACTGATACGGAAACCAGTGGTTGGACAACAGAGGACTTTTTAACCTCCGTAATGCTTGAATATCTGGAGGAAGCAGGAGAGGTCTCTGACCCTGTTATTTGTCCTTTCCGGGGAAGAGGACTTCAGCTAAACGCATATGCTTTCTCTGAAGATTACGAGAATGTGGATTTGTTCGTGAGCATTTTTGCGGATAGTGATATTCCCCAGGCTGTCTCGCAGAATGATGTTGATGCCGCGATCAAGAGGGCAATCGAATTATACCATAGGGCAATTAATGACCTATATACTGTATTTCAGCGGGATAATGACACCTATGAATTCGCAATTTCAGTCTTTGATAATAAAGCCAATATAAAAACTGTACGGATATGTGCTCTGACAAATGGTCTGGTTAAGCCGATCCCATTTAAAAATATAACAATTGGCGGCGCTGAAGTCTCCTTTAACAATTGGGATATGGATCGGCTTTTCCGATGTGTTTCCTCTGGCAAAATGAGAGAGACCATTGAGATCGATTTTGAAGAAAAACTTCATACTACAATTCCATGTATCGAGAATAGCACAAGCGATAAATACAGTGTTTATTTGGCGATTATCAACGGAGAATTGCTTGCTGCGTTATATGACGAATACCGGGATAGACTTCTGGAGAAAAATGTGCGATCCTTCCTGCAGGTGAAAGGCGCTGTAAACAAGGGTATCCGAGACACTCTTTGTGATGAACCGGACATGTTCCTTGCTTATAATAATGGCATCTCAGTAACCGCAGAAGGTGTTGAAATCATTCGTGATGAGAATGGGAAACCTTCAATTAAGCGTATCCGGGACATGCAAATTGTTAATGGTGGTCAAACAATAGCGTCAATTTTCAATGCTCGAAATGATAAAAAAGTCTCATCGGATCTTTCTAAAGTATTTGTCCAAATGAAACTGTCAGTTATCCAATCACCGGAAGCAATGGATGAAATCGTTCCCCGAATATCAACTTTTGCCAACACACAAAACAAGATCCAAGTTGCAGATTTTTCGGCCAATGATCCGTTCCACAGACGAATTGAAGAATTATCCAGAACAATATGGGTTCCTGGACATAACGGAATGAAGCCGCAAAATTGGTTTTATGAACGCGCACGCGGGCAGTATGCTGATATGTTGTCCCGCGAATCAACCACAAAG
>CAZDPQ010000020.1:0-29905 GCA_964507305.1 uncultured Oscillospiraceae bacterium | reverse complement strand
AGACAAATATAAGTCGCATCGGTCCTATTTAACCAAACGCAATTTCGTTCACCCTATAGACAAGCCCCCTACTACGTGTTACTATATACCAGTAGTAAGTGATACAGTGTACCGTTTAAAATGGAACGGAGAGGGGGAATCAAGGTGGAGAATCTGACCGAAATGCTGAAAGGCGTTCTGGAAGGATGCGTACTCGAAATGATCAGCCGTGGCGAGATGTACGGATATGAGATCACCCGGCGGTTGAATGCCCTTGGATTTGAGGACATTGTCGATGGAACGGTTTATACCATCCTTGTGCGTCTGGAAAAAAACGGGTGGGTCGAGGTTGCGAAAAAGGCATCCGATATGGGACCGCCGCGTAAATTCTATAGGCTCAACGACGCGGGGTACGCGGAGTTGAAGGAATTCTGGAAGAGATGGGCATTCGTCTCAGCCCGAATCAATGAAATAAAGGAGGCGATCGGATGAAATTCCTCGAGAAAATCACCGGCAGCGATCTTCGCAGTGAAATGGATGCATATCGGGTGAGAGTCCGAAATCTGCCGGAAGAGTATCAGGCAGCATGGAAGGAAATCGAAGCTTGCATATGGACACGTTCGGATTTCTCCGGACGTGGTCTCATGCCGGTTTTTGACGGCATACTCGGCCTGCTTGAAGAATCAGCGGCGGAAGGCTTGAAAATCCGGGAGGCCCTGGGCGATGGCGTCGAGTCTTTCTGCACAGCGCTGGCCGGTGAAGAAAAGCTGCAGTCCTATCAGGACAGATGGCGCGGACAGCTCAATCGGGCGATCGAACGAAAGATCAGTAAAAAGGCAAACAGAACGAGGATCCGCGAAATCATCGAAGGCAGGAAGAAATGGCGGGCGCATATGGCACATGTCAAAGTTTTGCCGAAGGATTACCGGATCGTTTATAAGGAGATCCGGAGATATCTCTTCAAAACGGGTCCTTCTGCAGAAACCGGCGTGATGGATCTGCTTGAGGGGATCGTCGGCCTGTTTATGGAGGGGATCTCACAGGGGAAGAGTGTGCTTGAAGTGACGGGCAGCGATCTCGCGGCTTTCTGCGACGGGTTGATCCGGGATCGGTAAATGGGTATTGATTTTCACCATTGAAGCGGTGATGTATTATAATCATGGTACGGGAGGAGGATGGACAGTATGGAAAATGAGAAGAAGAGGTTGTCCCCGGAAGAGACGGATGAACTCCTGCGGACCCTGCAGAGCCGGTTCATGAAGAACGCGGAGCGTCATCCCGGCATCGAATGGGCGTCGGTGGAATCCCGGCTGAAAAACAATGACGGTAAGCTGTGGTCGCTTCATCAGATGGAGATCACAGGCGGTGAGCCGGATGTCACGGGGCGGGTGGAAAAAACAGGGGAAATCATTTTTACCGACTGTTCCGCAGAAACACCCGCAGGCCGCAGGAATGCCTGTTATGACCGTGCGGCGCTGGAGTCGCGGAAGGAGCACAGGCCGGAGCATAATGCCGCCGACATGGCTGCAGCCATGGGCATCGAGATCCTGACGGAAGAGCAATACCGGGGGCTGCAGAAGCTCGGCAGCTTCGATCTGAAAACATCCAGCTGGGTAAATACGCCGGAACACATCCGCAGACTCGGCGGAGCGCTTTTCTGCGACCGCCGCTATGACACCGTTTTCGTCTACCACAACGGCGCGGAGTCCTACTACGGCGTGAGGGGATTCCGGGGGATGCTGAGCGTATGAAACCGGACGAAGGCGCGATCGATACCATCGACCGGTATATCGACAGCCAGGCGGAGGAGGTCCGGCCGCTCCTTCGGGCCATCCGTGAAACGATCCGCGCCGCCGCGCCGGAAGCCATCGAAAAAATCGCCTGGCGGATGCCGACTTTCCGGCAGGGTGAAAATCTCATCCATTTCGCGGCATTCCGGAACCATATCGGGATTTTCCCCGGCGGCGAAGCGCCCGGTGTGTTTGCCGATCGTCTTGCCGGCTACGAGACCGGCAAAGGATCGATCCGTTTTCCGCTTGACCGTCCGATCGACCACCGGCTAATTGCGGATATCGTCCTCTGGCGCGTGGAGCAGGCGCGAAAATCGGGAGACGAATGATGCATATCACACCGGGCATGATCCATCCGGAACTCCGCTTGATCGGGATCCTCATACGGTTCTTTCTGCCCGGTTTCACGAAGCAGAAATTCCGCATGGCAAACCGGCTGCTGCAGGGCAGAAAGGGGAAGTGCCTGAGCAGGCTCCGCTATGAGCAGCATTTTGTACCGCGTCCGGATGGAAGCTTCCTGCGCATCGGTGTCTATTCGCCCTTGTTGCCGGCCCGGGATGTGCCCGGGCTGCTGTGGCTCCATGGGGGCGGATACGCGATGGGTATTCCTGAAATGGATGAAGGCCTCATCAGACGATTTATCGCGGAAAGCGGATGCGTCGTCGTTGCTCCGGATTACCGGCTGTCACTGGATGCACCGTACCCGGCCGCCCTGGAGGATTGCTATGCCGCGCTGTTGTGGCTGAAAGAACAGGGAGGCGGTTACGGCATGCGCGGGGATCAGATCATGATCGGAGGGGAGAGCGCAGGCGGGGGGCTGACAGCAGCGGTCACGTTGTACGCGCGGGACCGGGGCGAAGTTGCGGTCGCTTTTCAGATGCCGCTGTATCCCATGATCGACGACCGGATGAAGACCGGTTCCTCGACCGATAATGACGCGCCGCTGTGGAATTCCGCATCCAACCGGCTTGCCTGGGAGCTGTATCTCGGACCCCTGGCCGGAAGCCCGTCGGTACCTGCCTATGCAGCGCCGGCGCGTGCGGCGGATCTCAAGGGACTCCCGCCGGCCTGCACCTATGTCGGCGGTATCGAGCCGTTTCACGACGAAACGGCCGATTATGCGAAGAGACTTCGCGAGGCCGGCGTCCCGTTGCATTTCATGGAATTCGAGGGCTGCTTCCACGCCTTTGACGTTGCAGGCGTCGGAACGCGTGTCGCACGGCAGGCCCGGGCTTTCCTGATGGAGCGTTTCCGGTATGCCGTTTCGCATTACCGGTCGGAACAGCCTCAGAGATCAGATCCTGTAACATTGGTTCCGGAACAGCCGCCTTTTTTCCCTTACGATGAAAATAGATCACGCACGGGACCCGTGCGTGAAAACGATCCGGATGGATGACGGATCAAAGGAGGGAAATGAAATGGAACAGACGATCAACATCAGCGGCGAGACCCGTCTCGGAGAACTTGTCACCTATTTTCCGGCTATCACCTCGAGGCTGAACGACCTTCACATCGATTATTGCTGCCAGGGGGACCGCACGCTCGGCGCTGCGATCCGGGAGGCGGGTCTCCCGGCCGCCTTTGTGGAAGAAGTGCGGGCAGCCTATCGGGACTATCTCGGCAGGCAAGACAAGGAACAGCCTGTGACGGAACTGTCCGACAGCCGGCTGATCGACCGGATCCTTGAGATCCATCATCAGCCGGAGCGTACGCTGTGGAATGAGCTCGAACCTCTGGTGAACAAAATCCTGCTCGTTCATTACGGGCACGGTAAGGAGCTGCTGCTGCGGCTGCACAGGAGCTTTTCCGATCTGAAGACGGAATTGCAGGAGCATTTCGCCAAAGAGGAAAAGGAGCTTTTCCCCATGATGCTGAAGTCCGGCTCCGGGGCGGAGGACCGAGTGGCGATCAGGGCTCTGATCCGCGAATTGGAGGATGACCATGAGGGTGCGGGACAGATCATCAAGCGTCTGATTGCGGAAACCAATGATTTTACGCCTCCGGCGTATGCGTGTCCCACGATGCTCGCGGTGTACGGGAAGCTCCATGAATTGGCCGACGATATCTTCCTTCATATCGCGAAAGAAAACAGTGTATTATTTAAACGGTATGAATGACAGGCAGTGTTCGAAAGCCCGAGAAACTTTGTTCCGTATACATCAGGAGGGCCGTATCCATGAAAAGAAAATTTCGCATAACGATTCTATCAACCGTGATCATTCTGGCCTTGCTGGCCGGTGCGTTTCTTGTCTACGCATCCGATTATTACCGGGCGGACGAATCGGTCAAGGCGCTTCTGCAGCAGGACCCCGGCATCCGGTCCGAGGGGGATCTCGTGATCCTTCCGGCTTCCGATCCGGGCGATACCGCGCTGATTTTCTACCCGGGCGCCAAAGTGGAGCCTTCCGCCTATCTGCCGATCCTTGAGAAAATCAGGGAGAGCTGCGGCGTCACCTGCATTCTCGTGAAGATGCCGTTCAATATGGCCATTTTCAATGTTAACGCCGCCGACCGCGTGATCCGGCAGTTTCCCGAAATCCGGGACTGGTATGTGGGAGGCCACTCTATGGGCGGCGCGATGGCAAGCGCTTATGCCACGAAGCATCCGGACAAGATCGGGGGGCTGATTCTGCTCGGAGCTTATCTTTACGGCGATTATCCGGCTTCGAAAACCCTGACGGTTTACGGTTCGTTCAACACAAGCGTTGCGGAGAAAATCAATTATACGGAAAATGTAGTGGTCATCGAAGGGGGAAATCATGCCCAGTTCGGCAATTACGGCAGACAGAAGGGGGATCCCGATGCCACGATCACACGGGAGCAGCAGCAAAATGCCGCCGTTGATGCGATCCGGGCTTTTCTCAGCCGATAGGATTCCTTGGTGGAATATGCGCAGACGGAGGAATGGGGAGGATCTTTTATGAAAAATGTTGTCATAACCGGGAGCACGCGCGGCATCGGCCTGGCGATGGCGAAGGAATTTCTGCGGGCCGGATGCCGGGTGACGCTGTCCGGCAGGGGAGATGCGCTGCCGGAGGAGGCCGCCGAGGCGCTGTCGGACCTGCCGGGAGAGTATTTGTACGTCCCGTGTGATGTCCGTAAAAGAGCGAGCCTGCAGAACCTGTGGAACACCTCGTCCCGCCGGTGGGGCGGCGTCGACCTCTGGATCAACAACGCGGGTCAGAACGCGCCTCATGTGTTCGCATGGGAGACCGGCGAATCTCATACTGATGACATCATCCGGACGAACATCGAAGGCTTGATTTTCGGCTCCCAGGTCGCAGCGGCGGAGATGGTCCGGCGGGGCCACGGCGCGATCTACAGCATGGAGGGGCTTGGCTCCAACGATATGATCCAGGTAAAGACCATATTATACGGTACGACCAAGCACGCGCTGACGTATTTCATGAAAGGCCTGGCGAAGGAGCTGGAGGGCACCGGCGTGATCGCGGGCCGCCTTTCTCCCGGCATGATGCTGACCGATTTCATCACCAGGACGCCGGACGGCGGCCCTTCTCCGGTCCTTGCGGACGAGCGGTTCCGGAGCGTGTTCAACATCCTTGCGGACAGGCCGGAAACGGTCGCGGCTTACCTGGTCCCGCGGATGCTGACGAATACGAAAAACGGCGCACAGATCGCCTGGCTGACCTCGGCGAAAGCCGCGTGGCGCTTCCTGACGGCGGGATTCCGCAAAAACAGGCTGATCGGTCCGGCAGACATTCCCGCGCATACGGCTGAACGGGAATAAGTATCGTTATGATGAGTCATAAAATGATAGAATAGATATCGCATGATATTCATCCGCTATGCGATAGGATGCAAGGAGGAGGAACGATGGATTTCATCAAACCGCCTTATTTCGGAGCCGCATATTATCCGGAAGGCGTGCCTGCGGCGCGTATCCAGGAGGACATCTCGCAAATGGAGGAGATGGGGATCAACGCAGTCCGACTGGGGGAATTTGCCTGGAGCCGCATGGAGCCGGAAGATGGCCGCTTCGATTTCACCTGGCTCCATCGGACTGTCGATCTTCTGGCAGACCGCGGGATCGGTGTGATCCTTTGTACGCCGAGCGCTACACCGCCTGCGTGGCTGACGGAAAAACATCCCGGCATCATGCCTGTCCGATTCGACGGACGGAGGGCAAGCCACGGAGCGAGGCTCCACTATTGCCCCAACAGTGATGTGTACCGCAGTTATATTCACAGGATCGTCGCAGCTCTGGCAAACGAATTCACGGAATGCCGTTCCGTCCTCGGCTGGCAGGTCGATAATGAAGTGTATATTCCGTTCGGAGAGGGCTGCTATTGCCCGGATTGCGAAAGAGGGTTCCGGGCTTTTCTGGAATCCCGTTTCGAAACGATCGGACAGATGAACGAAGCCTGGCAGCTGACTTTGTGGAGCCAGGAATACCAGAGCTTTGCCCAGGTGCCGATGCCGCGTCCGGATACCGCGCACCATCCGTCTCTGAAGATGGCGTGGCTGGAATTTCAGGAGCGATCTGTCATCCGCTACGTCGATTTCCAGGTCGATATCCTGAAGCAGCGGACCGGGAAACCGGTCAGTACCGACATGATGCCGCTTCCGCTGATCGATCATGTCAAAATGAACCGGAAAACGGACGTGGTCATGTTCAACCATTACAATAGCGAGGAGAGTCTTCCTCATGCCTTTTTCTGGTTCGATTACCTGAAAACCATCAAGGACGTTCCTTTCTGGAACACCGAAACCGACCCGAACGCGAATGGCGGCACCTCTCTGATGCCTTATAAGCCCCAAGGCTTCTGTACCGTAAATTCCTGGCTCGCCATGGCTTTCGGCGGTGAGGCGAACCTGTACTGGCACTGGCGCGGACATCGTGCCGGGCACGAATTGATGCATGGGAGCGCCGTCGATTCCTACGGACACAAGAGCTATACGTTCCGGGAAATGACGAAAATCGCAGGCGATCTGCGCACATGCTCGGATTTTCTGAACGGGACGAAGCCAAAGCAGGCGCGAGTGGCCATCCATTATTCATCTCTGGCGGAAAAGCTCTTTGCTTGCCAGAGCATAAGCCCGGACCTTCATTATTGGACAGCATTGTTCAGCCGCTTCTATTTCCCCCTGATCCGCGCCGGGATCCGCGTCGATGTGATTTCGCCGAAAAAAGACCTGTCGCCGTATGAAATCGTACTTTCCCCGATGCTCGCGACCCTTGACGAAGGTGATCTGAGGATGAGGCTGGAACGATGGATCGGAGAAGGAGGGACATGGATCGCGGGACCGCTCACCGATGTGAGGGATATCCATGGAGCGAAAATGGAGAAGCCTTTCGGAAGCCTCGACGAATGGGGTGGTTTCCGCACCGGGTTCTTCGCAACGCCTAATCCGGCCTACCCGTTCAATCTCCACTGGCAGGACGGAAGAGAGACGGGGGGCGGCATCTGGTATCAGGGCTTCATGCCGGCGGGCGCCGAAACCCTGGCACAATACGGCAGCCGGTCCTTTGAGTTCGAAGGCCTGGCGGCGATCACTGCGAACCGGAAGGGCAGGGGAACCGTCATTGCGTTCGGCACAGTGCCGGAGGAGGAGGATTATCTTCGGATCGTCCGGCCGCACATGAGCTCATCTGCGGACTTCGTACCGCGATCTTCTGATAACATTTTGTGCGTGCCCCGCGAAGGAACGGCAGGCGAAGGCGCTTTGCTGCTGGAATACCGGAACAGGTCCGGCACGCTGGCCTTTGGCCGGCCAGCCATCGACCTGATATCCGGAAATGCATACAATGGAGAAATCAAGGTCCCGCCTTATGGTGTGATGCTTTTGAAGACATCCGGATGACCGGTTCTTATATGTTCCGCATAATATTGGTTAAAGTCGAGCCGTGCAGGACGGGAGCGCGTTTGTATGTTTGAGGATGTGGAGCAGAGGATCCGGAAGGGCCATTCGATTCTGTTTTCACGGAACAGCGAATGCCTGCGGGAGCTGCGGGACCGGATCGCGGTCCAGAAACATCGCACGCTCGTGATGTGGGCGCTGGATTGCGGCGGGGAGGCGCTTGCTTCTTTCGAGAAGGAATATCCGGATGAGAAAAGACCGCGCATGGCGTTGGATCTGGCTGCAGCCTGGTCAAGAGGGGAGATCCGGATGCCCGCCGCGCGGCGTGCGATCCTTGATGCACATGCCGCCGCGAAGGATGTCGGGGACCGGGCGGGTGCGGCTTTATGCCATGCGATCGGGCATGCGGCAGCGACCGTGCATGTCGAGACCCATGCTCTGGGGCTTCCCCTGTATGAGCTGACCGCACTCGTGATCCGCTTCGGCAGGGACAGGTACCGGGAGCCGGTGCTGGAAAAGATCGGGCACTACATCAAGCGGCTTGATTATTGGCAGGACCATATCGACGGACCGGAGCGGCCATGGGCTCCTTTTCTGCTGGATGACAACCGGCCCAACAAGGAGATGCGGCTGATCGAAAAGGAGGCCTCCATGCAGGAGAAACCATCGCCATCCGAATGGAACGAACGACTGGCGCGGTTCAGGGCGGAAATGGACAGGGCCCATCCCGACTGGGGCACCGTCATGATCCTCGGTAGGGTCAACCAGTACTATTTTACCGGCACCATGCAGGACGGCCTGCTGATCCTACGGAAAGACGGCGACGCATCCTATTTCGTGCGCCGGAGCTTCGAAAGGGCAAACGACGAATCACCATTCGGACGGATTTTCCCCATGAACAGCTACCGGGATCCCGCGGCGGCGCTCGGCGCTGCATGCGGCATCACCTACATGGAGACAGAGACTGTCACCATCGGTATTCTCGCGAGACTGCGGAAGTATTTCGATCTGGGCGACATCCGGTCGTGCGACAGGGAGATCCTTGCCGTCCGGGCGGTGAAATCGCCGTATGAGCTTGCGTGGATGTGCCGATCGGGCGAGGCGCACCGGGACTTTCTCGAAAACGGCGTGCCGGCGCTCCTTCGGGAGGGCATCAGCGAAGCCGATCTGACCGCCGAACTGTACGAAAGGATGGTGAAGCGCGGGTATCACGGTATCAGCCGCTTCTCCATGTTTCAGACGGAAATGATCGTGGGGCAGGTCGGTTTCGGGGACAGTTCGCTGTACCCGACCAGTTTCGACGGACCGGGCGGCGCAAGAGGCGTCTGTCCCGCGGTCCCGCTGCTCGGCAGCCGCGGGCGGAAGCTGCGGAAGGGCGATCTGGTGTTCGTGGACATGGGTTTCGGCATGAACGGGTACCATAGCGATAAAACCCAGGTCTACCTGTTCGGAGGCCGGCCTGACGCGGATACCGTGAAGGCTCACCGGGGCTGCATGGAGGTGCAGGTCCGCACGGCGGAACTGCTGAAGCCGGGCGCCATCCCGGCCGTGATCTACCGGAATGTTATGGACAGCCTGAGTGAAGAGTTCCGAAAGGATTTCATGGGCTTCGGAAGCCGGACAGTTTTCTTCCTCGGGCACGGGATCGGACTGCATATCGATGAGCCGCCTGTCCTCGCGGAGGGCTTTACGGAACCGCTGAGGGAGAACATGGTCCTGGCCGTGGAGCCGAAAAAGGGGATCGCGGGTGTCGGCATGGTCGGCGTGGAAGATACCTACATCGTCACGCCGTACGGAGGCCGGTGCATCACCGGCGGAGGAAGAGATATCATTCCGGTGTGAGAGGTGGACAGGATGCGGTTCAAGGATAGGGTTGCCGTCGTGACGGGCGGCGCGCGCGGGATCGGCAAGGCCATCTGCGATGAATTCGCTCAGGCCGGCGCGGAGGTCTGCGTGATCGACCGTTTGCCGAACGGATATTTCACGGGGGACATCGCCGACGAGGCGGTCCTCCGCGCTTTTGCGGACAAGGTCCTGAAGGAGCACGGCCGCGTCGATTTTCTGGTGAACAATGCCTGCCTGTCGAAAGGCGGCCTGGCGGATTGTTCCTATGAGGATTTCAACTATGTGCTGCGGGTGGGCGTCACGGCGCCGTTTTACCTGGCGAAGCTTTTCATGGGGCATTTCGGCGACGGGGCGTCCATCGTGAACATCTCGTCGAGCCGGGACCGCATGAGCCAGCCGGGCACGGAGAGCTATACGGCCGCGAAGGGCGGGATCGCCGCGCTGACCCACGCCATGGCGGTGACTCTGGCCGGTAAGGTCAGGGTCAATTCCATCAGCCCCGGGTGGATCGACACCTCCGGGTCAAGCCCGGGCGGGGCGGACAGCGCGCAGCATCCTGCGGGCAGAGTCGGGACGCCGCAGGACATCGCCGGCATGGTCCTGTACCTTTGCAGCGACAGGGCAGGCTTCATCACCGGAGAGAATATCACGATCGACGGCGGCATGACGCGGCTGATGGTATACCATAATGATTTCGGATGGACCTATATGGTATGATAGGGAGGGATGTCCGTCCGTCCGCCCGTGACACGGGTTGCGGGGGCATCATCGGCAGCAGGGGGAGGAGGGTCCCGCCATTTTCAGGATTTTCGGGATTTTCGGAAAAGAAAAATGGAAAGGCCACCGGCCGAAATTCGGACTGAAGGAACTGCTCCGGTTTGTCGGGCCGGGACTGCTGGTCACTGTGGGCTTCATCGACCCGGGCAACTGGGCTTCGAATATCGCGGCGGGCTCGGAATACGGGTACCGGCTGCTCTGGATGGTGACCCTGTCGACCGTCATGCTGATCATCCTCCAGCATAATGCCGCCCACCTCGGGATCGTGACCGGAGACTGCCTTGCGGAAGCCGCGCACAGGCATCTCAGGCCGTGGCTTTCGAGGTCTGTCCTTTCGACTGCCGTCCTTGCGTCGGTCTCGACAGCCCTCGCGGAGATCCTCGGCGGCGCCATCGCGCTCAACCTCCTGTTCAAGATCCCGCTCAAGCTCGCCGCGGTCATGGTGCTGGTCCTGATCCTGTGGATGCTCTTTACCAATTCCTACCAGAAACTCGAGAAGTGGATCATCGGTTTCGTATCGATCATCGGCCTTTCTTTCATCTACGAGCTGAGCCTGGTCCAGGCGGACTGGAACGCGGCGGTCGCCGGCTGGACCACGATCCGCATCCCGGACGGATCGATGCTGATCGTCATGTCGGTCCTGGGCGCGGTCGTCATGCCCCACAACCTTTTCCTGCATTCGGAGATCATCCAGAGCCGGCAGTGGAATCTCGAGGACGAATCCGTCCGAAAACTCCAGCTCAAATACGAGTTCACCGACACCCTCTTTTCCATGACGGTCGGCTGGGCCATCAACAGCGCGATGATCATCCTGGCGGCGACCACGTTTTTCCAGCGGTCCATGCACGTGTCGGAGCTCAGCCAGGCGCAGCAGATGCTGGAGCCGCTGCTCGGCCGGTGGGCGGCTGTCCTTTTTGCCGTCGCCCTGCTCTTTTCGGGGATCGCGTCCTCGACGACCGCGGGGATGGCGGGAGGGACGATCATCGCAGGGATGTTCGGCGAACCCTACGACCCGAAGGATCTGCATACGAAAGCCGGCGTCGCGGGCATTCTGTCGCTCGCGACGATCCTGATTTTCGTGATCGGCGATCCGTACCGGGGCCTGATCTACAGCCAGATGCTCCTGAGCATCCAGCTGCCTTTTACCGTATTTCTTCAGATCTATCTGACATCATCCGGCAAGGTCATGGGCAAATACCGGAACACCCTCGGCGAGAATGCCGCCCTTGCCGCCATTGCCGTCGTATTGACCGTGCTGAACGTCATGCTTCTGTCCAGCTTTGCGAAAGGGGCATGACCGCGGCCGGCCGGCCGCTATTATGAGGGAGGGGAACCCATGAAATTCTGCTGGAGCACGCTGCATGTGAAAAACCTGGATGAATCGGTCCGTTTCTATGAGGAGATCGTCGGCCTTCGTGTGGTCCGGAGATTCCGGGCAGGTCCGGATACGGAGATCGCGTTTCTCGGGGACGGCGAGACGCAGATCGAGCTGATCAGCGAAAGAGGAAAGGAACTCGTAACGGTCGGGCCGGACATCTCGTGGGGCTTTACCGTGGATTCCGTGGACGGGATGATCGCCTTTCTGAAAGAAAAAGGGATCCGCGTCCTGAGCGGCCCTTTTCAGCCGAATCCCGCTTCCCGGTTCTTTTACATCCTGGATCCGAACGGCATGAAGATCCAGTTTTTCGAAAACATAAGGGGTTGACCGGGCATGGATGAATTTTCGCGGACTCAGCTTATACTCGGCAAGGAAGCGATGGAAAAACTGGCGGGAGCCTCCGTTGCCGTTTTCGGCATCGGCGGGGTCGGCTCTTTCGCGGCGGAAGCACTCGCGCGCGCGGGCATCGGCGCGATCGCGATCATCGACAGCGACATGGTCTGCCCGTCCAACATCAACCGGCAGCTGATCGCCACGCACGGGACGATCGGCCGCAAAAAAGTCGAGGTCATGCGGGAGCGCATCCTCGACATCCATCCGGAATGCGTGGTGACGGTGTACGATTTCTTCTATTCCGAGCAGAATGCCACAGACATCGATCTGAGCCGATTTGATTATATCGTCGACGCCATCGATTCCGTATCGTCGAAAGTGACGCTTATCGTGAGGGCGAAGGAAGCGAATGTGCCGATCATCAGCAGCATGGGAGCGGGCAACAGGCTGGATCCGCTGAAATTCGAGGTGGCGGATATCTACGCGACATCGGTGTGCCCGCTGGCCAGGGTGATGCGGAGGGAACTTCGGAAACGGGGGATCGGTTCGCTGAAGGTCGTTTTTTCGAGAGAAGAGCCGGTCCGGCCGCGGGAAGGCGGAGTGCCGGGAAGCATTTCCTTCGTTCCGCCGGTCGCGGGGTTTATCCTTGCATCCGTGGCGGTCCGGGATATCATTGGAGAAAAGGATAGGAAGAATGACTGAATTTCTGAATAACAGTTTTTGGAACAATACCCTGATGACATATCTTATTTTTGCAGGAACTTTGATCGTATCGGTTGCCGCCGTCATGGTATTCAGCCGCTTCATGCAGAAATATCTCAGCAGAACCGCTGAAAAGTCCGGCAAATCGATCCATTTGAGATTGTCCCGGCTTGTCCGGAGAAATGTCGCACCGATCCTGTATCTATCAGCCTTCTACTTGTGCTGGCAGATCCTTGCAATGCCTCCGGCTGTCACGAAATGGACCGATACCTTCATTCTCGCTTTTACCATCGCGTTGAGCGCTACGATGCTGTTATCCATCATTATGGATTATTACAGGGATTATGTTATCCGCCGGATGGCCAAGGAAAACAGTGAGATCCTCCTGAAGTGGACCGATGCGGTTCTGAAGATCACGATATGGTGCATCGCGCTCATCCTTTTTCTCGATAATATCGGCGTGAAAATCACTTCGCTGATCACAGGGCTCGGGATCGGCGGCGTCGCGATAGCCTTTGCCGCGCAAACGATTCTCGTCGATGTTTTTTGCTGTTTCACGATTTTCTTCGACAAGCCTTTTGAAGTTGGCGACTTTATCGTTACGGGAGATCAATCAGGCACGGTCGAGCACATCGGGATCAAGACAACAAGGCTGCGGGCCTTGAGCGGGGAGCAGATCGTTCTTGCCAATTCGGATCTGACCGGATCGCGGATCAACAATTTCAAGCGAATGGAGGAACGCCGGGTTCTTTACCGATTGGGTGTCGAATATGACACACCGTATGAAAAACTGAAGAAGATCCCCGGGATCATCAGCGCGATCATCGGCGAAGTGGACAATGCCAGGTTCGGACGTGTGCATTTCTGTGCATTCGGCGCTTACAGCCTCCAATTCGAGGTCGCTTATTATGTGTTGAGCAATGACTACGATCAATATATGGATATCAACCAGGAGATCAACTTCCGGATCTTATATGAATTTTCAAAGGAAGGGATCGGATTTGCGTTCCCCACACAGACCTTGCAGCTGCAGGATCCAAAGGCTCTGCAGATCGGAATGGGAGATGCGGATCATGAATGACATTGATGTGTTCGGCGAACAGGCGGACCGGTATGATGAATGGTTCGAACGGAACCGCCAGATCCTCGACAGCGAGATCGCCGCGATCCGGGAGCTTTTGCCTGTGTTCGCGAAGGGGATCGAGATCGGCACGGGGACTGGTATTTTCGCGTCAGCCCTGGGGATCCGCGATGGTGTCGAGCCGTCAGTCCTCATGGGACGGCGGGCGGAGGCTCGCGGGATCCGCGTGGTTCGGGCGAAAGCGGAGGATCTCCCGCTTGAGGACGGGGCTTACGATCTGGCGCTGATGGTGACCGTGGATTGCTTTCTGGACGATATGCGCCGGGCGCTGCGGGAAGCCCGGCGGATCCTTTCGCAGGACGGGAGCCTGATCCTTGCGTTTCTTGACCGGGGCACGCCGCTTGGACGCGAATTGGATGCGGAAAAAGCATCCGATGATTTTTACAGGGCCGCACACTTCCATTCTTCGGAAGAAATGAAAACATTTCTGATCTATGCAGGCTTTACGATCACCGGCGCCAGACAAACCGTATTTTCCTTCGAGAACAGGCTGCAGGACATATGGGAGGGTACCGGCGAGGGCCTTTTTGCCGTTCTGAGAGCCGAGAGGAATTTCTCCGGATCGTAACATGCATTTGCCTGTTTTGCCATAGATTTGCCTATAAGACGAGCTTGCAGGGCACCCCGGAACATTGCAAATCCGTTAAAATTATATTACACTTAGATTGTTGCAAATATACAGGTGGGAGGCTTTGAGTACGGGGGAGTATCTGGACGCTTTTCCCCGTAGGAGCTGATAGCGTAACCGGCCTATGGCCGGTTTTTATATTTTTGCTGACTCTACATTTATCATCAGGTGCGCAGTCAATACGGACCCGGAGTTCATCGGCAGTGCTTACGAAGGCAGCTTGTCGAACCGTAAAAGGGAACGGCCCGGTTTACGATCGCGGGGATCTATAGCGAGGATCATCCGGATCTTTCGGCCGGATTCCGTTCCGGTTTCGTGCCGCGGGCGCTTTCGGACAGCACATGGAACCATGACACGGAGAAGGGGGGGAGGAAATGGAATATTTTGCATCATCAGCCTGAATGGACCGCATGGAGCCAATTGCGGCCATTCCATCTGAAAGGTCGTGATGGAACTTGAATTTCATGTAAAAAACGACTGGGGCCGGCAAGACAAAGCGCCTCGGGATATCGATCATCGCGTTTCTCAGTGTCCTGATTTTCGCGACGATCTTCACCAGCGCTCTGGATGACGCACACTCCTACGACATGACTTGGCGCGGCGCGGAAGACATGGTGAACGACGCCATCATCTATGCTTTTACCCCGACGGATTCGACCGGCACCGGGTACTGGCATTCTTTCCTTAGAGTCTCATCCAACTTAACAAACGTGAAAGGGTGGAACAACGATTATAAGAAGGAAGTTGAATTCCAGGAGGATTTTTCCTGGACTTCATCTTTTTTACTGAGAGATGTTCCCCAGGTCATGGTGGACGATACTCTTTACAGAGAATTCCAGCTGGACATCAACCAGAACAAGAGCGGTACGGATGCCTTGATCAGCATTGATGAACTGGAAGTCTACGTGATCGATCTGCCCATCGATCCAGGATCGGGGGAACCGGTCCTTGATGACGATACGGTTCCGCTGGTGACGTATCCTTTCGAGGATGAGATCGACGCCGGGAAGATGAAGTTCGTCTGGGCACTCGACGGCCCGGGAAATCCGCCTTCCGGTACGGACAATGTCATTCTCCTTAATTTCCACCTGAATCCCGGCAGCGGAAAGCGGGACTTCAAGATCCAGATCCCGGATGACCTGTTCGATACCGATTATAACTGCGTGGTCTTGTATACGGAGCACGGCGGCGACGCCTATACCGGATACTATGACCTCGATGCGGATCCGACGACAACCGATGATATCGTATCCGTGACGGATCAGGTCTATCCCAACAACGATGGTTTCGAGGAGTGGGGCGTAACAAAATACCCCGCAACGAAGTTGGGCCACAAATTCAACGACCTCGATGCCGACGGTATTTGGGATATCGGAGAGGAAGGGCTTGCGGGGTGGACGATCTACGTTGATTATGACGGTGACGGCATCCTGGATGCCGGCGAACCCAGCGCGGTGACGGGCGCGGACGGCGCCTACAGGATCACGGGCATCGAACCCGGTACATATGATGTCAGGGAAGTCCAGCAGTCTCCATGGATATGCTCCTGCCCCGCATCCGGCTATTATGCGGATGAAGTGTTCGGCAACGGTGCGTATGTGATGGGGAATGATTTCGGAAACTACCTGCCGAATGCCGAGATCGATGTCACCAAGATCGGCGATGAATTGTCCAAAGTGGGCGATTCCGTAACGTACACGATCACCATTGAAAATACGGGAGACATGGCCCTTGAGCACATCACGGTGGATGACACGCTGCTCGGCGACCTGTCGGCTTCTTTTGCCGACACGCTGGCACCCGGAGCATCCGAGTCCCATGATTTTCCGTATGTTGTCCAGGCCGGAGACCCCGACCCGCTTCCGAACACCGTCACGGTGCATTCGGACCCGGCAGGAGCTCTGGCAACGGATGTTACGGACAGTGACACCTGGACGACGAATCTGTTCCAGCCTTCAATCAACATTGTAAAGACAGGCGACGCATTATCGAAGATCGGCGATACAGTCCACTACACGATCACAGTCTACAACGACAGCTCGGCAGACACTCCGGAAATGGCGTTCGACATTACGGATGCCAAACTCGGGATCAATGAGCAGGACGTTGTGATCGCGAACGGCGGGACCTATGTCATCGGCAAGGATTTCGTGATCCCGGAAGGCGCGTCCGACCCGTATGTGAATACGGTGAACGTGCACGCGACCGTCGCGGGATTCCCGAACACCTACGATGACAGCGACAGCTGGTCGACGAATCTGTTCCAGCCTGCGATCAATGTCGTGAAAGAGGGCGATATTCTCTCGAAGATCGGCGACAAAGTCAGCTACAAGATCACGGTCTATAACAACAGCTCGGCGGACACGCCCGAGATGTACTTTGACATCGTCGACGCGAAGCTCGGGATCGATGAGCAGGACGTTGTGATCGCGAACGGCGAGGACTATGTCATCGAGAAGGATTTCGTGATCCCTGCCGGAGCGGACGACCCGTATGTGAATACGGTGAACGTGCACGCAACGGTCGCGGATTTCCCGAACACCTACGATGACAGCGACAGCTGGTCGACGAATCTGTTCCAGCCCGGCATCACGCTCACGAAAGTCGGTGACAAGACGATCGCGATGCCCGGTGAATGGGTCCATTACACAGTCACTGTCACGAATACCAGCTCGTCCGACGCGCCTGCCCTCATCGGCAGCGTGAACGACACGTTGGGCGGCTATCTTGGAGCGGTCAATTTCCTTTCCGGGGACACGGTGGTGTTTGAGTATGATTACCAGATGCCATTTGAGCCCTCAACCATGACCATCCATAATGTCGCGACCGTGACGGCCAGCCCGGAAGGATTCCCGAATGTTGTCCAGGCCTCCGATGATTGGGACGTGCGTGTCTACTGGTACGGGTTCACGCCCGGCTACTGGAAGATGGCACCGAAAACCCATCCGGGATCCTGGGAGCGTACCGGGTATACCACCACCATGCTGGTCAGTGACATTTTCTGCATCCCGTCCTCTCTGATGAACGGCAAGCTCGACCTCAACAAGGACGGGAAAGCCAACACCCTGCTGGATGCACTCGGTTATAAGGGAGGAAACGATCTTAAGGGCAAGGCTCAGATCCTTCTCAGGGCGGCCGTCGCGGCTCTCCTGAACGAGGCCTCGCTGGGCGATTATTATCTGCCGTATGATTCGGTCGCGGATCTTGTGAATGCCGTCAACTCGACGCTGTCGACAAACGACAAGGCTGCTTACACCGAACTGGCGGGGATCCTGGACAAGTGGAACAATGGGATCCATGAATTCCCCGTGTGACAGACCTTGATGAGGCATAAACCCTTCGGAAGGGCCGGACCGGAAGGTCCGGCCCTTTTGTTTTCACCCCGGTTCCGCTATAATCGCATTGGCGGCCCGAAAAAGGGAAAGACGGCTGCGGTCCGGCACGGACGGAGGGACCTGGGTCGACAGTATGGAAGATCTGCTGAAAAATTGCACGCTTTGCCCGCGGATGTGCGGAGCGGACCGCACGGCCGGAGAGAGGGGATACTGCGGGGAATCGGATGTCATGCGGATCGCGAGAGCCGCGCTGCATCATTGGGAAGAACCCTGCCTGTCGGGCGAACGCGGATCCGGAACGATTTTTTTTTCCGGCTGCAGCCTGCGATGCGTTTATTGCCAGAATGCCGCCCTTGCGCGCGGCGAAGCGGGCGTCCCGGTATCGGCAGAAAAACTTGCGCTCATCATGACCGGTCTGCAGGATCAGGGTGCACACAACATCAATCTCGTAACCCCGACCCACTTTTCCCCGATGATCCTCGAAGCCGTACGCACGGCGCGCGGCAGGGGGCTTGCGGTCCCGATCGTGTACAATACCGGCGGATACGAAAATGGGACAGCGATCCGGCGTCTGAAAGACAACGTGGATATCTACCTGACTGATCTGAAATACATCGATCCGACGCTGAGCGCCCGGTATTCGGACGCCCCCGACTATTTTTCACGCGCGGCAGAAGCGCTGGAGGAAATGGTGCGGCAGCAGCCCGAGGCCGTGTTCGATCCGGACGGGATCCTGCGGAAAGGGGTGATCGTCCGCCACCTGGTTTTGCCTGACTGCACGGAAGACTCGAGGAGGATCCTCCGGTATCTTCACGAGACGTATGGAGACCGGATCCACATCAGCATCATGAACCAGTATACGCCGATGCGGCAGGCTGAGCGGTTCCCCGAGCTGTCCCGCAGACTGACGGCCGCCGAATACGAAGACTTGATCGATTTTGCCATCGGGATCGGGATCGAAAACGGCTTCATCCAGGAGGATGGAACCGCGGAGGAAAGCTTCATCCCCGAATTCAACAACGAAGGGATTTGACCGGGACATCCGGGCGGGATGTCAAATCTGCAGGTCCGGGTGGACTTCAAATCCATCTGTCAGGACAATGTTGGATGTGATAAAATAATAGCGATCCAGTGTTTCGCTCGATACGGTATCGATACTGTTTTCCGCAGGATCCGCCAGAGGAGATGAGAATATGGATTCCACGATTTTCTGCCCCCGATGCGGCGCCGCGTCCGATGATCCGACGGAGCATTTCTGCCGCGTGTGCGGTTCGCCGCTTTCTCAACCGCAAGAGACTTCCGTGATCCGGGACCGTGCGCCTGCCCCGTCTGACATGCCCGCCGTGCCTGTTGCGCCCGCCCCGCCTGACGTGCCTGTTGTGCCTGCCGCGCCGGACACAGCTGCCGGAGCGATGCGAGTCCCGCTCCCGCCCGTGTACCCGGCAGCCCAGCCGGTCCGGAAGAACGCGGGCTTCTTCAAGGGCATGCTGGTCGGATGCCTGATCCCGGTCGTCCTGATCGCTCTTTTATCTCTGGTCGGCTTTTTCCTCTTTAATTCCATGCTGTCCAATCTGCTGAAAAATCTGTCCTCTTCTTTCTCCGGCTGACCATCGCGTGCACCGGACGCCGCGGATCGGACCCTGATCATGAATTGCGTTTTTCGACAGGAGGAAAAGCCGTATGGATGCCATGAAAAAAGTCGAGAAAAAGTACCTGGACTTATATAAAAAATATCGAAGAAAGAAAATAACGGCCGGGCAGTTCCGCGACGCCGCACAGGACATGCATTGCACGCAGTCCGGCGGGACGCTTATGAGGCTGGGCGAGAATGCCGTCTGGTACCGGTTCGAAAATGGACAATGGGTCTTTGATTCTTATCTGAAGTCGCCGCGGAACAGGAGAGCCCTGAATATCCTGACCGGAGTCGAGAAACGGCATCTCGCCCTGCGGATCATAGCCGCGGCCGTGGCGGTCCTGGTCACCCTCTCCCTTCTTTTCCCGGATAATATCTCGACGGCATATTCCACGCTGTTCGCCCGGGATCCCGAGTACCAGTCGCCGAAAATCGTCCGTCAGATGACCGATGCGATCCGGATCCTATCACCGAAAGGAGCCCTGAGCCGGGAAGACCAGCAATTCACGGTCCGCGAACTGAGCGAGGACGAGACCGGTTCTTTGATCGAACAGACGACGACGGGGATCATACCGTTGTATGCGTTTGCATTCAGCGGAGGATTGAACGAAGACGAGATGTTCCGCAGGGAAGTGACCGTCGACGTCGACCTGAGCAAAACCGGGATCGCCGAAGATCTCTATCCGTATCTTGTACCGGTCCGGCTGCATGGAACGATCTATGAAGCGATCCCGTTTACCATGAAGGGGAATATCCTGTCGCTGTCGGCAAGCAGAGAATCCGTTACAGTGATAAGTCTGGGCGTTACACTTGTTGTAGGTCTGCTCCTTGGCGGTGCCGTCAACACGGGCATGTATAATTCCGACGCGTTCGGGGGTGTGGCGAGCCCATGGTTTGACTATTCAAAATTCATCATTAACGGCGATAAATACAAAGATTATATTATCTATTGCCATGATAAGCTGTCTCCCGTAGATATCCAATCCATCAAGCAGCGCGAAAGCGCCATCCTGATCCGATACGGTTTTGTCTGGGATCCGAATCTGAAAACCTATGTGTACGGCAACCCGAAAGCTACCCCGGCCGACGTGGCGAAAATCCTCAAGAGGATGGCCAATCATCCTGATTACGTCAAGATCCAGGAAGACGCTTCCAGGATCCCGATCCCGGACGCGGTCGCCAATGTCGTCAATGCGATCAAGACCGCCCACGACTACCTAACCGATGTCTGCAAACTGGAGCCGCCGGGAACGGTCACCTTCATCATTCCCGAAGTCTGGACGGACGGCGCCAACGCGCTTGCCATCGAATCCAAGGCCACGGGGAGGAGTCCCATTATCAAAATCAACCCCTCGGTCACACGGATCGGCAGTCTCTCCGCCGATAAGAAGCAGGAGCTCCTGGACGATTTGCTGGTGACGCTGACGCACGAGATGTTCCATGCCATCCAGCATCGTTATTTCAACAGCGACACCCAGGATGCGATGTGGTTTTCGGAAGCGACGGCCGTGCTGCTCGAACAGAATTGCGTCGACTATTATAAAGCCAAAGGGATCATCTCGTACTATTCGCCGAGCAATACCGATTATTATGCGCTTTTGAAAAAAGGGACCGGCTCGGGCCTTTCCCTGGATGATGGCAGACATATCGGATATACGCTGTCCAATGTATTGAAATACAAACAGGACAATAGGCTGTCCCTGCTGAGCGGAGTCGGGAAAAACGATTATCTTGCCAAATTGATGACGTATTACAAATCGGTATCGAACTGCAATGCGGTGTACAGTGTAGGAGGCAACACCGACGATCTCCTGACGGATTATTTTAGGACACAATATCAGGCCATGATTTCCGATCCGAGGGAGCCGAAGAATATCCAGGTCACCGCGGCGCGGCAGGCTTTCCTGATCGGGAAGGCTGAGGAAAAGCCATTCTCGTTCAACCGGATCGGCGCGGATGTGAACATCCCGGTCCTGAGCGCCGGAGGTCTTCAGGACAGTGCGCTGTTCCTCCTGGTGGATGAAAAAGGGAAATCCATCCTGAACGGCGGCAACATCAACATCCTGTACTCCCCGGATTCTGCCAATCTGAAAAGCAATCGCGCCTGGGTCAAGATCGACAGCAAGAGCGGAGTATGCCCGCTCGATCCGAAGACAAAGACAAGCGGCCTGATCGCCTGCGTGATCAATGAGAAAAATGACGCCGTCTCCGGGTCGGCCGACCTGTCCCTCGTCGTCGCGCCGAAGCCGGAGAAAATCAAGTCGGTCCGGTATGACAAGGAGATGATGTGCTTCGAGGTCGAGCTTGAGTCGGATCCCGCCGCGGCCGGAAGCCCGCGGAAGGGGCGCGCGGTCGAGGTCACCGTTCCCGGGACCGGCATTGAGATGTACCGCAAATATGTCAAACCGGGGGAGAATACGGTCAAGATTTCCGTACTGGAGCTTTTATCCAAGGGGAAATCGGACAGCACGATTTTCGAGAAATGGGCGGGGACCCTGATGAGCACCGCGGTCAAGACCTCCGTCCGGCTCATGTTCGCCGGCATCAAGGCGCAGGAAAAGGATGTTTTCAAATCCGGAGATGATCCGCTGACCCTGAGCATCAACGAGTCCTATACGGTAAAAAACCAAGAGGGAACAGCGTTCAACCTGGTCCATGAGCTGCGGAAGCAGGGCTTTCCATCCAGCATATCCTTTGATATTTACACCGATGACTATTTTACGGCAAGCTTCTCAGGCAACAACGGATTGAATCTGGATTTCAGATCCCGGCTGTCGGACTATTTCAAATATTTCCGCTTCATGAACCTGAATCCGAAGGCCGGGATCGACTATGACGCGCTGGCGAAAAAACTGGCCGAAATGGATGGGGAGGACGTGTTCTTTGCCGTCCGCGACGTCTACAGCATCGGAGAAGTGCAGTCCGTCGATAATGCCGTTCCCTGTGAGAATTCGCTGAATAAAACGGCGGACATCATCCTCGGACCGAAAAGCGACGAAAAAAGCCTTCTGACGTCCGGGCTGGCGTTTGACCGGAAATCGATCCCGGAAGGAGATTATTCCGGCAAATTCATTTTCGACATCAGCAACAATTTCTATTCGGTCATTTCGTCCGAACGCGCTGCCTACAAGGATGTCCGCGTGCGGGAGCAGGCGGAACGGGAAGTGCAGGAGTACATCAAGGAAGGGACTCATTCACAGGAGGACATCGCTGCCGAACGGAAACGCGTGACCCGGGCGATCCTGGAGGATGAGAAGGAATTCGACGATGGCTTTCAGAAAAGCATGGATGAACTCAACAAGGAACTGAACAACATCATCTACTACCTCAAGGTGACGAGCCAGACCACCGCCGTCATGACCATGGAGGGGCTGGATGAGAATTATGACTGCGCACTCGTGCCGGCGGGGAAATACGGGGTGTACGACATGACCGTCCAATTCCCGGACGGGCCTGTCACCGTCAAATTCGTCGTCACGCCGAACGGCGAGATCATCACGGGCAGCGCTCTCGCCATCATGACGAAAAAGTAGCGCCGCACAAGTGGTCACATTCCTCAGATTACCCGCCGCCCGCCTTCCTGTGCCGCGCGTTTTACCCTGCAGCCGGCGGCCGATGGCCGGCGGGCTTCTTTCTGTTGACAAATGAGATGCCGTCCGATAGAATGAAGCGGTACTATGCGGTGCAAGGTAGGCAGACGGACGGTATCGTCATGGAGTATGACCGGTCGCAGCTGATGAGGGGGACCCTCGAAGGCTGCATCCTGAAGATCATCAGCAGAAAGACCACGTACGGCTATGAGATCCTGGAGTCCCTGAAGTCCTACGGGTTTCAGGACATCGCCGAAGGGACGATCTATCCGCTGCTCCTCCGACTGGAGAAGCAGGGCAACATCATCTCCCGCCTTCTGCCGTCACCGCTCGGCCCGAAACGCAAATACTTCACGATCACGGACAGGGGGACCGCCTACCTGCAGTCCTTTGAAGACTGCTGGGACCGGCTGTACGGTTCCGTCCGCAGCGTCCTGGGATCGGGCGGCTCGCGAAGCGGGGGGATGCGGGATGAAGGATGATCTGAAATCGTCGATGGCGAAGCTCTCGGGGGAGAACCGGAAGATCATCCGGCACATGTCCCGGTATCTCGGTTCGCGCCATCTGAACGAGGTGTGTTTCCGGGAACTCCTGTCCGACATCGTCGGCATGGCGCTCGAGAGCCAGGAGCGCGGCGAGAAGTTCTCCGACACGGTCGGGATGGATTACGAGCCGTTCTGCCGCGAGCTGGCGGCGAATACGCCGAGGCAGTCATTCCCCGAGCAGTTTCTCGCCAGCCTGACCTGGGGGCTGTACAGCGCGGGCCTTGTCGTTCCGCTGCTCTATATTTTCACCACCCTTTTCCCGAAATTCTCCCCCGCGGTCTGCAGCAGCATGGTCTTCATCACGCCGATCTCCTATTTTGTCAAGTACACCGTGATGGCCCTGATCCTCGTATCCGGACGGTTTGTCGTGCGCAGGGGGACCTACAAGTCCCAGTCCTTCCTGCTTGCCGCATACCTCATGGTGTTCATGCTTTCGTTCATCGTCATGGACAATCTTCCGCAGCAATGGTTCGGCAAGGACGTGATCCACATCCATCTCGTGGCATGGATCGTCATTTTCGCATGCCTGGCTGCTTTCAGCATCGTATCCAAGAGACTGACGGCGCTCGGGATCGCTTACCGAAAACAGAAGAAAGAAAACGGCGGAAGCGGCCGGGACCGGAGGGATCGGGATGAGTAAGGCGAGACGCCGGCGCGGGGACCGGAAGGACGGGATCCTGGTCAGGGACATGGACGCGATGCACGCGTTCATGCCGTTTCTCCTGCCGGACCGGGCGGACAATGAGGCGGTCATGAATGAAACGGTCGACCTGACGGCGATCAACGCCTACCTCGCGGCGAAGAATGCGGGGGACCCCGAGTTCCGATATACGTTTTTCCATGTCATCTGCGCGGCGATGGCCAAAGTCATCGTCCTGCGCCCGAAGATGAACCGCTTCTACGCGGGACACAGGCTGTATGACCGCAGGGACATCGTTTTTTCATTCGTGGTGAAGAAAAAATTCACCGACGATTCCCAGGAAGCGCTCGCGATGATCCGGATCGACCGGGACGGCGGCGCGCCGCCGATCGAGCAGATCTACGAGGGGGTGCGCAAAATCGTGTACGATGTCCGCAAGCGTGAGAAGACCGATGGAACGACCGAGAAGATCGGCATCCTGAACAAGCTTCCCCGTCCGGTCCTCTGCACGGTCATCCGCGCGCTCCGGTGGCTCGATTACCATGGATGGTATCCCGATGCCCTGATGAAGGACGACCCGTATTTTTCCAGCGTCTTCATCTCCAACCTCGGCAGCATCCGGATGAATGCGACCTACCACCACCTCACCAATTGGGGAACCAATTCGATCTTCGTGGTGGCCGACGAAAAAAAGCGCATGCCGTATTTCAGCGCGGACGGCACCTATGAGATGAAAGAAACGCTCGGCCTCGGCATGACGATCGACGAGAGGATCGCGGACGGGCTCTATTTCGCGAACAGCATCCGGCTCCTGCGCCGGCTGTTTCGCGAGCCGTCGCTGCTGGACCTCCCGATCCGCACGCCGGTCGATGAAACGGCGGAGGTGACGGCATGAAAGAAGTGAAAGCCCCATGGCTGGACCATTACGGCGACATCCCGGCGACCCTGACGTACCGCGAAGGCACCATGTGGGATGCCGTCGAGGAGATCGCCGCGCGTTACCCGGACCATATCGCCTATGATTTCATGGGACGCAGGACGCCGTACCGGACCTTCGCCCGTCAGGTCGGGATCTGCGCGCGGGCCCTCAAGGCCATCGGCATCCGGCCCGACGACCGGATCACGATCTGCATGCCCAACTGCCCGCAGACCGTCATTCTCTTTTACGCTGTCAATCTGGTCGGAGCGATCGCCAACATGATCCACCCCCTTTCGAGCGAGAACGAGATCCGCTTTTTCATCCTCGAATCCCGGAGCATCGCTGCCGTCACGCTCGACCAGTTCTACCACAAGTTCGAAGCGATCCGCCACGAAGTCGATCTGTCCAATGTGATCATCGCCAGCATCAAGGACGAGCTTTCCCAGCCGATCAAGGCCGGGTACATGCTGACGGAAGGCCGGAAGATCCGCAGGATCCCCGACGATGCGCCGATCATCCGCTGGAACCGGTTCATGCGCCTCGGAGAGAGCTATCATTGGAAATACCGGGCCGAACGGACGGCTGCGGATCCGGCCGTCATCCTGTACAGCGGCGGCACGACGGGGACGACGAAGGGCATCCTGCTTTCCAACCGCAATTTCAATGCCCTCGGCGCGCAGATCGTCGCCGTTAATCCCATGTTCAGGCCCGGCGACAAGATGCTCGCGGTCATGCCGATGTTTCACGGGTTCGGACTCGGCGTCAGCATCCATTCCATCCTGTTCAACGGCGGCCGCTGCGTCCTGGTCCCGCGCTTCACCGCGGACAGCTACGCGAAGCTGGTGAAAAAGTGCAAGTGCAATTACATCGCCGGCGTCCCGACCCTGTACGAGGCGCTGCTGCGCCAGCCGGTGATGAAGGACGCCGACCTGTCGTGTCTCAAGGGCGTTTTCAGCGGCGGCGACACCCTGTCGGTCGAGCTGAAGAAGCGTTTCGACAAATTCCTGTACGACCATAAGTCCGTTGTCCAGATCCGCGAGGGGTACGGCACGACCGAATGCGTGACGGCGAGCTGCCTGACACCGGTCCACCGGTTCAAGGAAGGCAGCATCGGGCAGCCGTTCCCGGACATGTTCTTCAAAATCGTCCGGACCGGTTCCGCAGATGAGGTCCCGTACGGGGAGGAAGGGGAGATCTGCATCAGCGGACCGACCGTCATGATCGGATACGTCAACCATCCCGAGGAGACTGCGCAGACGCTGCGTGTCCACGATGACGGGCGCACATGGGTCCATACGGGTGATCTCGGGATCATGGATGACGAAGGGTTCATCTATTTCCGTCAGCGCATCAAGAGGATGATCATCACCAACGGATACAATGTATATCCCTCCATGCTCGAGAATATCCTCGACGCCCACGAACTGGTCCAGATGAGCTGTGTGATCGGTGTTCCGGATCCCGTCAAGATCCAGAAGGTGAAAGCGTTCATCATGCTCAAGCCGGGCATCGCGCCGACGGAGGAAGCCAGGGAGTCGATCCTGGCCTATTGCCGCAAGAACATCGCGAAATACGCGATGCCGTATGACATCGAGTTCCGCGACCAGCTGCCGAAGACTCTGGTCGGCAAGGTCGCCTACCGCGAGCTCGAGGAGGAGGAGTTGCGGAAAACCGGCGCTGCGCCGGCGGGTTGATCCGCTTCGGAGCATGATGAAATAGAAGCGAAACCAGACACGAAATAGGCAAACTCGAAATCAAATGCACAAGGAGTACAACGGCCATGGATCTTTTTGAAAAATGCTATCAGCAGACATTATTGTATCAGGTGCGCGAAATGGGCATCTATCCGTATTTCCACGCCCTCGAGTCCAGGCAGGATACGGAAGTGATCATGGAGGGAAAGCGCCGCATCATGCTGGGGTCCAACAATTATCTCGGCCTGACGACATGCCCCGAAGTGATCGAAGCCGGGATCAAGGCACTTGAGAAATACGGCTCGGGCTGTTCGGGATCCCGCTTTCTGAACGGCACGCTGGAGCTGCACCTGACCCTCGAAGCGGAAATGGCCGATTTTCTCCGCAAGGAAGCCGCCATGACCTTTTCGACGGGCTTCCAATCCAACTTGGGCATTATCAGCGCGATCGCCGGACACGGCGATTTCATCCTGAGCGACAAGGAAAACCACGCCAGCATTTACGATGCGTGCAGGCTCAGCTACGCGAAAACGTATAAGTATAACCACAATGACATGGCGGATCTGGAGCGTCTGCTGATCGCGTGTTCGCCGAAGGGCGGTGTCCTGATCGTGACGGACGGCGTGTTCAGCATGACGGGTGATATCGCGGATCTTCCGGAAATTACACGCCTGGCGAAGCAGTACGGCGCACGTGTCATGGTCGACGACGCGCACGGGCTGGGCGTCCTGGGCGAGGGCGGCCGCGGGACGGCAAGCCATTTCGGCGTGGAGGACGATGTCGACATTTACATGGGCACATTCAGCAAATCCCTTGCAAGCCTCGGCGGATACATGGCTTCCAAGGCGGAAGTGGTCGACTATGTCCGGCATTCTTCCAGGCCTTTCATTTTCTCGGCATCCATCACACCGTCCAGCTGCGCGGCCGCGCTTGCCGCGCTGCGCCATATCCGCAGGCATCCGGAGATCGTCAGGCGCCTGACCGACCTGTCCAATTATGCCAGGAAGGGAATGAAGGAGCGCGGCCTTTCGATCATCGAGGCGACGACACCGATCATCCCGATCTACACCTATGAGCTGATGAACACGCTGATCAAATCCAAAGAAATCTATGAGGCGGGCGTCTACCTCAATCCCGTGCTTCCCCCGGCGACCGACCCGGGCGCCTGTCTCCTGCGCACGAGCTACATGGCTACCCATACGGAAAGCTTGCTGGACGAAGCGATGGACATCATCGCGTCGAAAATCGGAGGCAGAGGATGAGCGGCCGTGCGGACACGAAAGTTGTGATCATCACCGGTGCCAATTCGGGGATCGGGAGAGAGACTGCGGCATTCCTTGCCGCGAAAGGCTGTGTGGTGTACGACTTCAGCCGGCGGGACGCGGAGGCCGAAGGAGTCCGGCACATGCAGGTCGACGTGACCGACACGCGCCGGGTCGAGGAGGCGGTTGCCGAGGTGATCCGCATGGAAGGACGTGTCGACATCCTGATCAATAATGCCGGCTATGGGATCTCGGGAGCGATCGAGTTCACGGAGATCCAGGAGATCCGCCGTCTCTTTGATGTGAATTTTCTCGGCATGGTCCGCATGACGAAGGCCGTGCTGCCGCACATGCGCAGCCGGGGCTCCGGCAGGATCGTCAACATCGGATCCGTCGCGGGCCCGATTTCCATCCCGTTCCAGGCGTACTACTCGGCATCGAAGGCCGCGGTCGGCTCTTTCACTCTGTCGTCCGCCAACGAAGTCCGCCCGTTCGGGATCACCGTCTGCGCGGTGATGCCCGGCGACATCCGCACGGGATTCACCGACGCGAGAGAGAAGATCCATGAGGGCGACGATATCTACGGCGGCCGGATCACGCATTCGGTGGCCGTGATGGAAAAAGATGAGAGGGAGGGCATGGATCCCGCCGCAGCCGGCCGCGTGGTCGGCCGGATCGCCCTGCGCCGGGGCGGAAGGCCGCTCCATGCGATCGGGTTTGCCTATAAGGCGATCCTGCTGCTGAACAAGATCCTGCCGGCCGGCTTTGTGAACCGGGTGGTCGGCAGGCTGTATTCCTGATATCCGGCCTTCAGCTTTCGGGTTCGAACGGACTGTCAGCTTTCGGGTTCAAACTGGCTGTAGTATAGCCTGGCGTAGAAGCCGTTCCGGCCGAGCAGCTCGTCATGGGTCCCCTGCTCCACGATATCGCCTTCGTTCAGGACCAGGATGAGGTCCGCGTTCCGCACGGTGGATAGCCGGTGTGCGATGACGAAGCTCGTGCGGCCCTGCATCAGGTTGTCCATCGCTTTCTGGATATTGATCTCGGTGCGCGTATCCACACTGCTGGTCGCCTCGTCCAGGATCAGGATCTCAGGATCCGCCAGGATGGCCCGCGCGATCGTCAGCAGCTGCTTCTGCCCCGCGGAAATATTGTTCGCTTCTTCATTCAGGACCATGCCGTACCCTTCGGGAAGCGTCCGGACAAAGTGGTCCACCTGGGCGGCGGCGGCAGCCTTTTTTACCTCATCGTCCGAAGCGCCGAGCCTGCCGTAGCGGATATTGTCCGCGATGGACCCGTTGAACAGCCAGGTGTCCTGCAGGACCATCCCGAACAGCGAGCGCAGTTCGGACCGCCGGAAGATCCGGATGTCATTGCCGTCGATCCGGATCGCCCCCGCATCCACATCGTAAAAACGCATCAGCAGCTTGACGATGGTCGTCTTGCCGGCACCGGTCGGCCCGACAATGGCGATTTTCTGACCGGGCCGCACATCCGCGCTGAAATCGCGGATGATGGTCTTATCCGGATCGTAGCCGAAGGAAACATGGTCGAACCGGACTTCTCCGAGGATGCTGCGGAGATTGTCCGTGTCCGGGACTTCCGGATCCCGGTTGACGGAAATGGCATCGGCGCTTTCGGAGACTTCTTCCTGCTCGCCGAGGAACCGGAATACGCGCTCGGAGGCTGCGGCTGTCTGCTGGAGGACGTTGGAGATCGTCGCCATCTGGGAGATCGGCTGGTTGAACTGCCGGACATACTGGATGAACGCCTGGATATTGCCGACTGTCAGATTGCCCCCCGACGCCAGATATCCGCCGAGGATGCAGATGACGACATAGCCGATGTTCCCGATGAACATGGTGATCGGCATCATCAGGCCTGACAGGAAATT
>CAZDPQ010000019.1:0-30096 GCA_964507305.1 uncultured Oscillospiraceae bacterium | reverse complement strand
CGCGTCGAGCAGCAGTACGAGCATCTGCGCCGGATCCGGACTTTCTTTGATGTCGGCGAGGACAAGCCGACCTTCGCGGACAGCTATGAGAAGCTCGCTTCCTATTGCTCCTCCACGGCGCCGGCGATCGAGCTGCTCGACGAGGATGATGCCGCGATCTATTTTTCCTCCGGCACCACCGGCTTTCCGAAGGCGATCCTGCACACGCACCATGCATTGATATCTTCCTGCCTGACCGAGCAGCATCACCACAAGCAGACCCACGCCGATGTATTCCTGTGCATCCCGCCGCTGTATCACACCGGTGCCAAGATGCACTGGTTCGGCAGCCTGCTGACCGGCGGCAAGGCCGTCCTGCTTCGCGGCGTCAAGCCCGAGTGGGTGATGCAGGCCGTTTCGAAGGAAAAAGTGACCATCGTCTGGCTGCTGGTCCCCTGGGTGCAGGACATCCTGGACGCGATCGAGCGCTGTGAGATCCGGCTCGAGGATTACCGCCTCGGCCAGTGGCGCCTGATGCACGTCGGCGCGCAGCCGGTGCCGCCGAGCCTGATCCGCCGGTGGAAGCAAGTGTTCCCGCACCACCAGTATGACACCAATTACGGGCTGAGCGAGTCCGTCGGGCCCGGCTGCGTGCATCTCGGGATCGAGAACATCGCCAAGGTCGGCGCGATCGGCAAGGCCGGCTACCTGTGGGAGACGTCGATCATCGACGAAGCCGGCCTTCCCGTGGCCGCGGGCGGGATCGGAGAGTTGGCCGTGCGGGGCCCCGGCGTGATGAAATGCTACTACAACAATCCCCGGGCGACCGCCGAAGTCCTGCGGAACGGCTGGCTCTACACCGGAGACATCGCGCGGATGGACGAGGACGGGTTCATCTTTCTCGTCGACCGGAAGAAAGACGTGATCATCACGGGCGGCGAGAATATCTACCCGGTGCAGATCGAGGATTTCCTGCGCGCCCACGGCGCGGTGAAGGACGTGGCGGTCATCGGCCTGCCCGACGAGAGGGTCGGCGAGATCGCCGCGGCGATCATCGAGCTGAAGGAAGGCGCCGTCTGCACCGAAGCCGACATCCTGGATTTCTGCGCGGATCTGCCCCGGTACAAGCGTCCGAAAAAGATCATATTCGACTCCGTGCCGCGCAATCCGACCGGCAAGATCGAGAAGCCGCGCCTGCGCGAAATCTACTGCGGCAAGCGCCTTGTGGAAGCCCAGACGACTCAGTGAAGGAGATGTGACGTTGTATGGCCGGCAGAAATTATCCCCTGTATGAAACGACGGTTTTCGAGAATTTCCGCGTGATGACCGAAAATGTGGCCCGGAAGTATCCGGACCGGATCGCCATTTCCTATAAAGAGCATCCGTCCGACAAGGACACCGTTAAGATCACCTACGCGCAGGCCCGGGACGACATCCGCGACCTGGGCACCGGGCTTGCGGCGCTGGGCTTCCGGGACCGCCATGTCGCGCTGGTCGGCGAGAGTTCCCACTGGTGGATCTATTCCTATTTCGCCCTGATGTCGATCGGCTCCGTCGTTGTCCCGATCGACAAGGATCTCCCCGAAGAGGAGATCGCCGGCATCCTGGGCGCGGCGGAATGCAGCGCCGTGCTGTACGGCCCGTCCGCCGAAGCCAGGGTCCTGGCTGCCCGGTCACGGGTATCCGGTCTGGAGACTGCCATATGCATGGGCGCCCCTTCCGCCGCCGGGATCCTGCGGATCGCCGATGTGCTGGCGCAGGGAGCGGCGGCGTACCGCGCCGGCGACAACACATACTATGATTACGAGATCGATGACGGCCGGCTCGCTACGATCGTTTTTACATCGGGCACCACAGGGAAAGGCAAGGGCGTCATGCTGTCGCAGCGGAACATCGTCCTGGACATGACGAATGGCATGTACCTTTTCGCGATCACGCCGAAAACAATGAACGTCCTTCCGCCGCACCACACATTCGGCTCCACGGTCAATTTCGTCGGGCATTACTCACAGGGTTCCGAGATCTACATTTCCAGCGGACTGCGCTACATCGGCGCGGAGATCAAAGAGCAGAAGCCCTCCCACCTGGTCCTCGTTCCGCTATTTATCGAAAAGCTGCACGAAAAAGTGTGGAGCGCGGCCGAGCAGCAGGGCCGGGCCGGACTCCTGCGGCGGATGATCCGGGTCAGTAACGGGCTGCGCCGGATCGGGATCGACCTGCGGCGCGTCTTTTTCCGGAGCATTCTGGAGCAGTTCGGCGGGAAGCTCGAGATGATCATCTGCGGCGGAGCGGCTCTCAACCAGGACATCATCGATTCCTTCACCGCGTTCGGGATCACGATCCTGAATGGCTACGGGATCACCGAATGCTCCCCGCTCATTTCCTGCAACCGCAACCGGTACCAGAAGAAAGGCAGCGTCGGGCTGCCGATCCTCGGAGAGCAGGTCCGGATCAAGGATCCGGACGCGAACGGCGAGGGCGAGATCTGCGTCAAGGGGCCGAACGTGATGCTCGGGTACTACAAGGATCCCGAGGCGACCGCGGCGGCATTCGACGAGGACGGTTTCTTCCTGACGGGCGATTACGGCCGGATCGACGAAGACGGCTGGATCTATATCACGGGAAGGCTCAAAAACCTGATCATCCTCAGCAACGGCAAGAATGTCTATCCTGAAGAGATCGAGACCGAGATCTCCCGGATCTACGGCGTCTCGGAATGCGTCGTGTACGCAGGCGAAAGCCATGTGCAGAAAAAGGAAGTGATCGTCGCCGAGATCTTCCCGAATGCCGACGCGCTCAGGCTGCGCGGCATCATCGACTCGCAGGCCTATTTCGAAGAAGAGATCCGCAAGGTCAACGCCAGGATGGTCTCCTATAAAGCCGTCAACCGGGTCCGCATCCGGCAGGAAGAGTTCGTGAAAAACACCTCGAAGAAGATCCTGCGCTTTGCGATCGACAAGAAGATCGACTGACCTCTTCAGTCCCGGTCTCTCCGGCCCGGCCCTTTCATCAACCCCGCGATCCCGGCTGCGCCGGTCCCGTCATCAACCCGGCGATCCCGCCGTCACGCATCAGCACGGCCAGTTCCTCCGCGCTCTCCGGGCACGTGCTGAACCAGGTGCCTGCCGTGCCGATCTGATCCATGGCATGGCAGTCCGATCCCGCGAATGCGATCAGTCCGTTCTTCTCGGCAAAATCCAGCGCCAGCTCATTGCGGTTGTACCGGAAATGCCCCGGATTGCCGTTATACACCTCCACGCAGTCGATCAATGACGGATCCAGAGGTGTGCTGCCATCCCGGTAGGGATGCACCTGGCCGTACAGGATGCCGTTCGCGCGGCAAAGCGCGCTGACATCCGCTTCGCTGTAATCCAGCAGGTCCGGATGCTCCGTCACGAACTGTTCGCTGATCCCGAACAGGACCGTGTCATTCCATGACTCCGCCACCTTGAGCTCCATACCCAGCAGCACCTTCAGGCCGATCTTCTCTCCGGTCTCCCTCGCCTCCCGGTAGCCGTCGAGCCAGCGCTCCGCCTTTTCCGCCGGCGTGCCGCCCGCGATCCGGTCCAGGGTGTAATCATTGAAATGATCCGTCACGACCACCCCGCTGTAGCCGAGCGCCTTATAGACAGGCAGCATTTCCCGCGGCGACGCATGCGCGCACGGGCTGATCCGTTTCGTATGGTAGTGCATTTCAAAAAGATATTTCATAAACTCGCTTCTTCCCCGGTTTTCTGACATTATAGCACGTTCCATCCATCTCCCGCACCTGATGGGAAAGAGAAGATCGATGCGGCATTGCCGGTATAAAAAAGACTGCCCCCCGCAAGGGAGACAGCCTTCGGAAACAAAAAACCGCGGCGGTGCGGATCCGGGAAAGGATCAGGGCAGGGTCTGGACGCCGGTCGCAGCCTGCTGGGCGTCGAGCAGACCGTACCCGAAGAGTTCGTCGAATCCCGCGGCACCGAGATCGTCCGCTGTGGATACAAGCACATTGCGGACGGCCGCCGGGCCGGATACGCCGGACGCGACGACGAGGGCCGCCGTTCCCGTGACATGGGGCGCGGCCATCGAGGTGCCGGACATGATCGCGTAGGCTCCGCCCTTATAGGTCGAAAGGATGCTGTCGCCCGGAGCCGCGATGCACACTTCGGGTCCGCGGCTGCTCCAGGAAGTGATCCCGTCGCCGCTGTCCGTTGCGGACACCGCGATGACCTCCCGGTACTTCCCGGGATACATGACCGTATCGTCGCCGGGTCCGCTGTTGCCGGCGGAAGCCACCAGGACGATGCCGCTGTCGTAGGCCTTGATGATCATGGCGTGCAGATTCGGATCGTCCGCCGATGCGCCGAAGCTCATGTTGACGACCTGGATCTCGTTGTCGATGCACCACTGCAGGCCTTCGATGATATCGGATATATAGCCCGAGCCCTTCCGGTTCAGGACTTTCACTGCGTACAGCGAAGCCTTCGGGGCGACGCCCAGGATGCCGATGTCATTGTCGACACCGGCGATGATCCCCGCGACATGGGTCCCGTGGCCGTTGTCATCATCCGCTGTTTTCAACGAGGTGATCGCATTGTACCCGCCCTTGATATTCGCGGCAAGATCGGGATGATCCAGATCGATCCCCGTGTCAACGACCGCGACCTTCACTCCCTCTCCGGTATTGGAACCGGGATCGGCGACAAGGTCGGCATCGGCATCCCAAACCAGGTCGGCATCAATGCGGTCGACGCCCCAGGGCAGCTGCTCTGTCACCACAGGCGGAGGGGTCGGCGTGGGAGCGGCCGTCGGAAGCGGGGTAGGCGTAGGCTTGACCGGCTTCTTCTGGATGCTGACGACCGTATCGGTATCGATGCGGAGGACATGCGGGTTTTTCAACAGGGCTTTCTCCGCTGCGGGGCCGATCATGACGACCACGGCGTTGATGGAGGGCAGGTCCTTGATCCTGGCGGCTCCCGCACCGGTGACGGTCCGCGCCATGGCGGCCCTGTCGGAAAATCCTTCGCGGAAAACCACGATCTTGCGCGCCGCGGCGTCCGCGTCGGATACCCGGACGGCAAAAGCGGCACCGGACAGGCCGAACAGCAGAGCGGCGGCAAGTAGATAGGAAATTACGGAGCGTATTTTTCTATTCATTAAAAAATCCTCCCATATCCAACGATGAAATCTCCTATGTGCGAATGATGCCGGACGAAAATCCTATATTATTATATCACGCGGCGGGTATGAAAATGCGTCATTTTTGCGGCAGCCCCGCTTCACGGCCAGTCTACGCCCGGTCCGCGGCCGGATGTGCTCCATGTTGTAAAATCCGGCAAAAAAATATACAATGTTCCATGACCGGGATCGGCCGGGAGATGAAGGCGCGGACATGATTTTTCGGGACAGCATCAGAAATCTGAAACGGTCAAGGGGGAAAACGCTGCTGTTTTCTTCCCTTCTTTTTGTCCTGACTCTTGCGAGCTGTCTCAGCCTCGGCATCCGGATCTCGGTCAGCCGCTACCTGGCGGAATGCGATGCTTCGTACAAGACCGTCGGCGTCTTCGAGTACATGGGGGCCGATTATCCCGACGACACAGTCTACGATCCCAAGGTCCGCGAAACGCTGGACCATTTTGACTTTTCCCCGATCCTTCGCAATGAGAATGTCCTGCGCTGGGAACCTTCATCCCGTGCGCTCGGCTATGTGGACGGATTCGCCCGTTCGGATGCCGCGGTGCCTTACAGGCAGAATGTCGTCGTGGTGATCGGCGGGGTCACGCCGGATTATTATTCCGGTCTGAAGGCCCATGTCTGGGAGAGCCTGTATTCATATATGGATATGACCGACAAGATCATCAAGCTTGATACATCCGGCTACGCATTCGAGGAAGGACATTCGTACCTTGTCCACGGGGAGGTCACGCTGGGAGGGGTTTGGATCACTCTGAGGATCACGCCGTTCGGCAGCGCGATGGCGGAAGCTGCGGGGATCCGGGCCGAAGATGTTCCGTCCGTCGTGGATGTCACGGATGCGGATGGCGGCTACTCGGTGGATCCGGACAGTATCCTGCGCACCATTGCCGAGACGTATCGCGTGGTCAACAGCGGAGTCCTGGTCCTGGCCACTTCCGACCTGGATGCCCTTTACCCTTTCCATCAGCAGCAGCTCATCCTGGAAGAAGGAAGGAGCTTCACCGCGGAAGAGTACCGGGACGGCGCCGCGGTCTGCGTCGTTACGCGCCGGCTTGCCCTCGAATGCAGCGCCGGCGTGGGGGATGAGATCCCGCTGTCGATCGCGATCGCGAAAGACACGCCGCTTTACGGAACGTATTGGGCCGGCACGGGATTCGCTGCCGAGGGCCGTTACAGGATCGTCGGGATCGCGAACGGGCCGGCGGAGATGAGCCACTATGTCGTGATCCCGAGAAACGGCGATATCGATTATGCCGCCGATCCGACCGGATATACACTGGGAAGCGCCGTATTGAAAAACGGCAGCGACGATGCTTTCTACGAAGCGGTCGAGCCTCTGCTGCCGGATTCGGTCCGCCTGACGATCTATGATCAGGGATATTCTGCGGTCCGGCAGCCGTTCGGCGAGATCCTGCGCATCGCTTCGATCATCACCGCCATCAGCCTTCTGCTCAGTCTGGCGACCCTGGTCCTGTTCGGCTTTCTTTTCGTATACAGGCAGCGTGAGGTTGCCGGGATCATGTCCGACCTCGGAGTGGGCAGGATCCGCGTGTACCTCTATTTCCTGTTCGGGACCGGGCTGATCGCCCTGGCCTCATCCTTCGCCGGGGCGTTCGCGGCATACGGCCTCACCGGGCTCACCGCACGGCTGGTCCGTTGGGCCGCCGTCCATTTCGCCGCATCGGACAGGCATTACAGCAGCGTCAGCATGACAGCGCAGAAGCTGCTGGATTTCGTCCCTCACCTGCGGACCGGACTTTTCCTGGCCGCCGCTCTCACAGCAGCCGCCGCCGCGCTTCTGTCCGCCCTGCTTTTCACGCGTGCCGCGCTGGCGCGCCGCCGTCAGACCGGACACCGCCGCAGGCCGTTCGCGCCCCGGAAAGCCGCCCGCTCCTCCCGCCTGCCCGGCGGCCCGATGAAATATTCTCTCCTGTCCATCCGGCGCGGCGGGCCGCGCAGCGCGATCATCCCCGCCGTGACGCTGCTCGCTGTGCTGCTCCTCAGCCAGCTCTCACGGACCGCCGCGTCCTACGAAGCCCGTCTGGCCGCCGTCTACGCGGACAGCAGCATCACCGCCCGCTTCACGGATTACGCGGGAAGACAGACCGGCGGGCTGCTCCTCGAAGCATGCGATCTGAATGTTCTGGACACCTCCGGATATATCAAAGATCTGGGCATCTATTACGGCAGGAATGTCGAATACCTGGGGCGGACTGTCATCGGGGGGGAAGCGCATCCCGTGGACGACCTCGCGGTGCCTGCCAACGGTTTCGCGGCGGAATCGCTGTATATCCGGATCAGCCGCGGTCCCGAGATCCTGTTCACCAACGACCTCTTCGCGGCGCCTGAATTTTTCTACGTCGACACCGTCAAAACGGCTTACCTCGACGGCTATGATGCTTCCTTCCTGGGACAGCCGGCTGCCGGCGTTCCCGGCTGCATGGTTTCTACGGAAATGATGGAACGCGAGTCGATCGGCCTGGGGGACACCATCAAGGTCGCCATCGCCACCGACCGGCCTTCGCGGTATGCCCATCTGGAGATGCGCGTGGTCGGGAGCTTTGAGAAAAGAGGCGTCAAAGACAACATCTACTGCCAGCTCGCCGCCTATATGGATCCCGGACTGCTCTCCGGCGACCCGGGCGAGGTCCGGGAAGAGCTGTTCCGGTACAAATTCAACGGAGCCCGCTTCACGGTCACGGATCCATCCAGGCTCAATGCATTCAAGACCTTCCTCGCGGACACGGGTTTCTCCGAAGTCCGGAAGATCGGCATGATCCGCGAATTTGTCGTCATCGAGGACCGGATCTTCAGCGGCACGGTCGACACCCTGTCCCGCCAGATCCGGTATGTGAAGATCTTGTATCCGCTCCTGTATCTGCTGGTCGGCGCCCTGGGGCTGATCCTCTGCTATCTGCTCACGGCCGTCCGCAAACGCGAATATGCCGTCATGCGGGGCCTCGGCGTCCCACGGAAGCGGGCATTCCTTTCCCTGTTCCTGGAGCAGGCGATCCTCTGTCTGGCAGGCTGCCTGGCCGGGATGTTCCTCTGGTCTGCTTTGTACGGCGCCGTATCCCTGCCGCAGGGACTGCTCGCCGCGGGCTTTCTCCTGAGCTGCTTCGCCGGAAGCCTCATCGCCGCGCGGATCATGGATCGGCGCACCGCTCTGGAGATTTTTTCGGAAGAGACGTGACGCAAGAACGAAAGGATCCTTCTTCGCAAGGGTCCGCTAATGAAAGGGTCAGCATATGGATCTGCTCGAAGTGAAGGATGTCTGGTACAGCTACAGCGGACGGCACCGCCAGGTGGAGGCGCTGAAAGGAGTCCGCTGCTCGTTCGGGCGCGGACGGGCGTACGGGCTCGTCGGAAAGTCCGGGAGCGGGAAAAGCACGCTGCTGTCCCTGCTGGCGGGGCTCGACACGCCGAAGTCCGGGGAGATCCTGTTCGACGGCGAGCCGATGTCCGGGATGGACCTGGACCGGTACCGCAGGGAGAGCGCGGCGGTCATTTACCAGAATTTCCGGCTGTTCCCGCTGCTGACAGTCATGGAGAATGTCATGTATCCGATGGAGCTGCTGCGGATCAGCCGGGAGGATGCCGCGAGGCGCGCGCGGGAGCTCGTGGCCCGGGCGGCGCTGCCGGAGGAGGTGCTGGACCGTTTTCCGGGCATGCTCAGCGGGGGCGAGCAGCAGCGCGTCGCGATCGCGCGCGCGTTTTCGGTCAGCCGCAAGGTCATCCTGGCCGACGAGCCTACCGGCAACCTGGACGGCGAAAACAGCGCGATCGTGCTCGACACCCTGGTGCGTCTGACCCGCGAGGAGAACTGCTGCGTCATCATCGCGACGCACGACCTCGGCATCCTTCCCCGGCTCGACGCGACTTTGCGCATGGAAGACGGCAGGATCCTCCGCTGACGGTGAACTGGTGTATAATGGTAAGGGATAAAACCCGATCCTGTGACAGACGGAGGAGAACGATCCGTTGACTATCGTAACGATTTCACGGCAAATGTGCAGCCTTGGAGATGAAATCGCCGAAGCGCTTTCCCGCAAGCTCGGCTGGGACATCATCACCCGGGACAGTCTCATCACCGACGTCTTCGTCAAGACCGCCAATGCACAGGAGCTGTACATGCTCACCGAAAGCCCGCGCTTCTATCTTGCCAGGAACCGGGACGGCACTCCTTTCATCGATTTTCTGAAAAATGAGCTGTTCGAAATGGCAAAGGCCCGCTCCGCCATCCTGGTCGGCTTCGGCTCGCAGCTGATGTTCGCCGGACACAGGGACGCTCTGCGCCTGCGCGTCACGGCGCCTCAGGCTGTCCGGATCGACCGCCTGAAGAAGAAGTACAACGTCACGGACGAGGAAGCGGACACCATCCTCAAGACCTCCGACCGCAAGCACCGGCGCTTCGTTTCGACCGTCTACGGATGCTCGGACCCTTACGATCCATCGCATTACGACCTCATCCTGAACACATCGTCCTTGAATGCCGACGAGTACGTTTCTTCCGTGCTTGCGCTGATCGCTGAACACGAGAAGCGCCGCGACCTGGAGATCCAGGCCGAAAACACGCAGATCCGCGTCAACCAGACCAGCGTGACCGCTTTCAAGAATCCTGAGGAGGTCGAATTCGCGCAGATCCTGGACATGTATCACATCGAATGGATCTACGAACCGAAGACGTTCCCTATCGAATGGGACACCGAAGGCAACGTGAAGCTGGCATTCAGCCCGGACTTCTACCTGCCCAAGTTCGACCTGTACCTCGAGCTGACGATCATGAACCAGAAGTACGTCACGCTCAAGAACCGCAAGGCCAAGAAGCTCCGGGAGCTTTATCCCGGGATCAATGTCCGCATCGTGTACAAGAAGGATTTCCAGTCTCTGATCGAACGATTCAGCGAGTCGGGAGGATAACGCATGGCACAGCTGCCGGTCATCCGGAGCGTCCTGCACACGCAGGAAGAGATCCGCGAAAGAGTCGAGGCCATCGGGAGACAGATCACCCGCGATTACGAGGGGAAAGATCTCGTGATGGTCGGCGTGCTCACCAGCTCCGTCTATTTTTTCACCGATTTGACGAGAGCGATCCATCTGCCGCTGCTGATCGATTTCATCGACCTCGGCCATATCTCCCAGTCCGCGTCGCAGAAGGGGATCGTCCGGATCACCAAAGACCTGGACCTGGACATTTCAGACCGGCATGTCATCCTGGTCGAGGACATCGTCCGCACCGGCCTGACGGTCGGCTATCTGATCCAGAACCTGACATCGCGCATGCCGGCGAGCATCAAGGTCTGCTCCCTCCTGATCAATCCGCAGCAGCAGATCATCAACATCCCGATCGCCTACAGCGGCTTCGAGTTCAGCAGCTCCCGCCTGATCGGCTACGGTCTCGATATCGGTGAAGCCGGCCGCAACCTCCCGTATATCGCGGAAGTCGAATGAACGAAAAAATCCGGCGGGGTATCCCGTCCGGATCTTTTGAGGGCAAAAAAACGCTCCAGCGAACTCTTAAAAAATCTGAGCACATCGCGAAAGCCCTTTTTTATCTGCGAAACGTTTGATCCTTCTTGCGGACTCCGTATCGACTGTCGTCAGCTTCGGACTTCTCGGCCCTTTATTGTTCCGGGTCTGCGGCGGTTCGGGATCGCTCCGTCATCGCGGGCCGGCCTGGATTTTATTCTGCGTCGAACTTCCGTCGCTTCTGTCTGCCGATCAGTCGTTATCCACTCGTCAGACTTGCAGCTTGTTCTCATCTTTCGATGAACCGTCAACTGCTGTTTCGCTTCCTTATTGCTAAGGCGGCTTATCGTTCTGTGTCAAGTTTCTCTCCGATATTCCCTGGAGCGTATTTCCATTCTATCACTTGTGCATAACTTGTCAAGGGTGTCCTGCATGATTTTTAGTGCTTTTACATATTGTTTACATTTTTTTCGGTTTAATGTTCGTTTTGGCGGAAATCCTTCGAAGGGTGGCCCGGTCATCGGACAGGACCTGTAAATGTCATTTCCGGGCGAGTCCGAATGTCATCGGTAGACGATTTTACGGATCGTATCCTCCGACAGATGGTGCTTCTCCGCCAGTTCCCCGATGCTTTCGTGCTGCCGGAAGCCCTCGCGGATCGCTTCGTTGCGCTGCTCGTAATACAGCCGGGCGCCCGATCCGGCTCCCCATTGGCGGCGCTCTTTTTCCGTCGGGATATACAGGATCTCCCCCGCCGTGTATTTCTGCACTTCCTTCAGGAGATGGTCCGGAAGGATGTCCGACGCATTGCGGTATTTCATCGAAGGCCTCCCGTCAGCCGTTTTCCTTTAAAAAATCCTCGATCGTTTCATACCGGTTCAGCACGACGCCATGCTCTTCGATCACGGACAGGATGTACCGCTCGATGCCGTGCGCGCGTTCCGCCAGCGAACCGAGCCGGGAAGCGTCGTAGGCACCGAGCAGGTCCATGTCGCGAAGACCGAATTCTTCCCGGATGATGGACAATTCATTCTGCAGATGGACGGCATCGGCAAAAACCCGGTCGGGATCCCCGTCCTTGCATCGGCGATCGATCCTGCGCCATGTCAGCGAAAGCTCTTCATACCAGGATGCAAGATCTTCGTAAACGGGAGCTTCCGCCGGGCGGGATCCGGCGTTCCGGCGGCCGGCAAGAAGGCGGCGGACGGAGCGGATCATGAGGTGGGAAAGGTTCCGGATCTCCTGCGCGTCCTCCGCCCGGATGAGGGTTCTGTAATAGCCGATGAAATCGTCCGGAACCTCTTCCATGCGGGACAATTCGGATGTTCCGGGCTCCAGCCCTTCCCTGAAATAGGTCCCGTTGACGCAGGCAACCGCCAGCGACAGGTATTCCGCGATCAGGCCGGAAGCCATCCGGATCCTCCCGGGCGATTCCTCGAACATCATCGTGCAGTAGATCTTCATCGCGACATCGAGTTTTTCCAGCGCCTTGCGCTCCATGAAATCCCGGTCGGCGAGGTTCGCCTTCAACCTCTCCCGGATCGCTTCGAAGCGCGCCCGGTCCGCGTCGCTGCGGCTGTAAAGGATCACCGCTTCTCCCAGGCCCTGCGTAAACCAGTCGTCCAGCTCCGCCATTTTTTCCACGCGCTCCCACGACCGAGGGTACAAGTCATGCCCCACTCCGCCGATGATGAACGTCTTCGCGAAGCGATTCCCCTTCTCATTGGCGGGGATAAAATAATCGAAGCACTCCCCGTGGCAATCGTCATCCATTGCAAGGCCGGGGACCCCGACCAGCAGCGCGACGTCCTCCGGAAAATCCTTCCGGATCCTGCGGATCGCCCAGTCTGTCAATTCTTTCTGTGTCGGTTTCATACCATGTCCTCCTCCCCGATCGACGGCATATGACCGCTGTCTCTGATGCCAGTATAGACGGCGCCGCCGATGGAAGCAATGCCGGAAATGGCTATAGAAATCCCCGCTGCTTTCCGGTCAGAGATCATCGCTCCGGGGGATGTCGATGCCTGCTTTGGCAGCCTGCGCCATCTGGTCTTTCCGCGCGACGCGATACAGGCGGCCGTCTTTGACGAAGCGCGCGCCGGTCTGCTTGAAATGGAACGAGATATTCTTTGCGGTGCACTGCGACCGGATATCCAGGATCCAGCCGAAATCGCAGACGCGGGCATCCGTCGCGGTGCCTGCGGGCTTACCGTCCGCGGAGCCGGATCCTGCCGGCACGGATCATCCATTTCACGGTATCCGCAACGGTCTCCGGAAACGGACGGACGGAATAACCGAGCTCTTTCGACGCTTTGTCATGGGAAAAATCCGCGTTGCAGCGAAGGGTGTACAGGGAATACCCGGAAAAGAGAGGCGTCTTTTTCCAGAGCCGGTAATGCATCCAGAAAAACGGGACGAAGATCCTGGCGACCCAGATCGGCAGGAACCATTTCGTCTTTTTCCTTCCGGTCTCCCGGTGGAAGAGATCAAGCATTTCCCGCACGGAAACGTAACGACCGGAAAGAATGTAGCCTTCGCCTTTCTTACCGTTCCTGCAGCAGGAGATCACGCCGTCCGCCACATCCCGGACATCGACGAAATCAAAGCCGCCCCGCACGCCCGCGGGCAGCCGGCCCCGGCAGTAATCGACCAAGAGCTGCACCATGTGCCCGTTGCCGTAGCTGCCCGGGCCGCAAATCCCCGCGGGGAAGACGACCGACGCGTCAAGCCCCTTGCGGACGGCTTCAAAGACATAGGCAGTCGCTTCGGCTTTTGTTTTTGCGTACGGTCCGTTGACCTTTTCCGGTGAAAAAACCGTCGTCTCGGCCATCCTCTGGCCTTTCGGCAGGACCGGCATGGCATGCACCGAACTGACATAGACCAGCTTCCGGACCTGTTCCCTGAAGCATTGGTCCACGATCCGTTTCGTGCCCGTGACATTGACATCATACATGGCCTGCGAAAACGAAGAAGTCGTGCTGACGATCCCCGCACTGTGGATCACGATCCGCTCCGTGTCCGCACCGGTGTCGAAAAATCGTTCCAATGCCTCCGGATCGAGCAGATCGCCGGTACAGATCTCCACCCGTCCCGGCAGCTTCGCCGCCGCCGGATCGCCCGGCAGCACCAGGGCACGCACATCGCAGCCTTCCGCGGCGAGTCGCCCGACGATCACATTGCCGAGGTACCCTGCGGCGCCTGTGACAAGATATATTGTTTTCATCATACCCCACCCTGCGTCCGATTTATCGGACACCCCGTTGATTATCTTTCATATTTATAGTATATTTACATCGTGTCGGTTTTTCAATCAGCAGAAAACCTGCCCCTGTGTACGAACAGACAACGAGGGCCTGAACTGTCGGCGAACATACAAAAACCGCAAAGCTGATGCTGGAGATCCTCCAAGACAAGAGGAGTCCTGCATCATGAAGAAAGAGAGAAAGCCATGAACAGGAAAAATGACCGGCGTGTCCGGTACACCAGGATGGTCATCCGACAGGCTTTGCTCGAGCTGATGCGGACCCGCCCGATCAGCAAAATCACCGTGACGGACATCTGTGACCTGGCAGAGATCAACCGCGGCACGTTCTACGCCTATTACACCGATCCTTATGACCTGCTCACAGGGATCGAGAACGAGTTGTTCGATGAGATCAGCCGGTCGATCGAGGAATCGCTGTCCGCGGGGAATATCGACGACCTCCTGGACGGGATCCTCGGGTCGATCGCGGACAACGGCGACCTCTGCCGCACGCTGATCAGCGAATACGGTGACAAAGAATACATGCGCCGCATCATCTATATCGCGCACGACAAGAGTATCGCAGAATGGAAGGCCATGAGCGGCAATACCGGCGAAGATACGCTCGAGCTGCTGTACAGCTTCATCGCCAGCGGAAGCGTCGGTGTCATCCAGCACTGGCTCCTGAGCGACATGAAACAGAGCCCGCACGAAATCGCCGGCATCATCAATAAAATCAGCTACCGCGGGATGAACGCGTTCTTGAACCGGTAGACCGGGATCCTTTTACGGTGCCGGACGGTGCTTTCCAACCCTCTTTACAGCACCCCAGCCGATCCAGCCGAGCATGACCGCAAAAATGAGTTCATCGGCATAAAAAGAATGCGCTTTGAATAGACCGTACAGGAAATAGATAAAGCACAATGCTCCGTATATGAACAATCCCGCAGCGGTCATGATCCAGTTCGCGTTGGCAAATGCGAGGGCCAGTCCGGCGGCAAGGACCCAGAAGCCAAGCGCCCAGAGGATCCCCCAGTCCTTGAAATCTCCGAAGTAATCGAGAAGAAGCATGACAAGACCGGCGATGATGATAACATTGTCCAGCGGCAGAAGAATCCTGAACAAACGATGATGGCTGAAGTAGGCTTTCAACGAACTGCATGCCTGGATCAGTTCATCCATACGGTCACCCCCCTCATCGGAACGATTTCATGATAGCACTTCCCTTTCCTCTGTTCAACCGAAGGATTGTTTTCATTTTACATCTTGCTTTTTATTGAAGATTGTGCGATAATCATTCTATATTAATAATAGTTATTATTAATGTAAAATAAATCGTATTCGGAGGTGATCGTATGGAAGAAAAACTTCGTAAACTCAAGCGTTTCAACATGATCATGGGCTTTTTCCATCTGGTCCAGGGGATCCTCATGGTGTTCCTGGCCACGACCGTGATTCAGAAAATCGCGGAATTCCAGCCGGTGATCACCCAGTTCTATATCCGCTACAACCCGCAGACCCAATCACTCGAGACCGCGAGCCGCGAGCTCTTCACGCTCCCGTTCGGCATCCTGGTCGCATCGTTCCTCTTCATATCCGCCATCGCACACGGACTGATCACTCTTTTCAGCAAGCGCTATTTCGATGATCTCGGCAAGGGCATCAACCGGTTCCGCTGGTTCGAATACGCCCTGAGCTCCTCGATCATGATCGTTCTCATCGCCACGCTGTTCGGTATTTACGACATCGCATCCCTGCTTCTCATCTTTGTCGCCAACGCGGTGATGAACCTCTTCGGTCTGGTCATGGAGCAGCTCAATTCCGGCGCAGAAAAAGGAAAAGTCCGCTGGGGTCCTTTTGTCTGGGGGTCTCTCGCAGGGCTTGCACCTTGGGCCGCGATCCTGCTGTACATGTTCGGGACAGGCGATTTCAGCCGCGTGCCCTGGTTCGTATGGGCCATCATCGGCAGCTACTTTGTCGCGTTCAACACATTCCCCATCAACATGATCCTCCAGTACCGCCGCGTCGGCCGCTGGAAGGACTATCTCTACGGCGAGCGGGTCTACATCATCCTGAGCCTCGCCGCCAAATCCATCCTTGCATGGCTGGTCCTTTTCGGCGCCATGCAGCCGTAACTCACTCGCAGAAAGGAGTGAAACCTCATGGAATTCTATGATTTCATCGTAAAAGGAAAACGGGACGAGGATATCCCTCTCTCCCTGTATAAAGGCAAAGTGCTCCTGGTCGTGAACACCGCGACCGGATGCGGCTTCACCCCGCAATACGCGGGGCTGCAGAAATTATACGACACCTACCGGGGCCGGGGATTCGAGATCCTCGATTTCCCGTGCAACCAGTTTGCCGGCCAGGCGCCGGGCACGATCGAAGAAATCGACTCGTTCTGTACCCTGAATTACGGAACCACGTTCCCCCGATTTGCTAAAATCAATGTGAACGGTGCCAAGGAATCTCCGCTCTACACGTTTTTGAAAAAGGAACAAGGCACCCCGCTGGGCCCGAGGATCAAGTGGAATTTCACCAAATTCCTGATCGACCGCGAAGGCCGAGTCGTCAAGCGTTTTGCCCCCTCCGACCGGCCGGAGGACATCGAAAGCGACATCGTCGCCCTGCTGGGGCAGCAGGACGCCGGATGAGAAAGGAGCCAGACATGCTGAACCCATCGATCGTCAAACTGCTGAATGAACAGGTGAACAAGGAATGGTTTTCCGCCTATCTCTATCTGGACATCGCCGGCTATTACTCATACAAGAACCTTGCCGGCTACGAAAACTGGTTTTTTGTCCAGACACAGGAGGAGCGTGACCACGCCCTGCTCTTCCGCCGGTATCTGCTGAACAACGGCGAGGAAGTGAAGCTCACCGAAATTGCCGCGCCGGCCATGGATTACCGGGATTTCCGGGAACCTCTGGTCAAATCCCTCGAGCACGAGCAGTTCGTGACGGCGTCCATCAACACCATCTACGATGAGGCCAACCGTCTGAAGGATTTCCGCACCATCCAGTTCCTGGACTGGTTCGTCAAGGAGCAGGGCGAAGAGGAAAAGAATGCCGACGACAACATCAAGAAATACGACCTGTTCGCCGGCGACCCGAAGGGGCTTTTCATGCTCGACGCCGAAATGAAGACGCGCATCTACGCTCCCCCGACCCTGGTGATCTGACAGCCGCCGGCGGATCTGCACGTCCCCCGGAACATCGGACCGGCGCGGTTTTACCATCGCGCCGGTCTTTTTTACTTCGATCCTTCTGAAACCACGCCGATCTCCCGTCAGCATCGGGAAAAGTACTCCTGTTCCCGTACCTGCCGGTACCATGACGGCACGGGATCCGTCATCCCGTCGAACCAGGACAGCACATCCCGGGATTGTTTCATCATGGTGTCGATCTCCCGCTGTCCGAACGGGATCGCCCAGTAGATGGAGGATAGCGTGTTGCTTGCGATATAAAAGGCCAGGAGCCTGAAAAATCCATCGGGCGGCTCGCCGCCGAAATACCCGCGGATCCGCCCGGCCGCGAATGCCGGGCTGGCTGCCGCGCACCAGACGATGCGGTTGAATTCTTCCCAGGGATCGCCGAAATCGAACCGATCGAAATCGATGATCCGGAGCCTCCCCTTTTCGACCATCATGTTGCCGATGTGGTAATCACCGTGCTGAAAGCACTGCGGACGGCCTTCGAGCAGGGGCCGGCTGCTTTCGATATAATCGATCACACGGTCATCGCCGTCGAAGCGCAGCCCGCACGCGCGGTACTTCCGGATCTTGGTGCCGGTCTTGCGGCTGAACCGCGGTGCCCACTCTTCCTGGCCGTCCGGCGCCGGGATCGCGTGAATCTTCTTCAATATCCCGCCGGCTTCCAGCCCAATCGCATACTGCTCCGCCGGGGTCAGCGCCGAAATCGCCGCTTCGGCATCCTCGCCGTCGATCCAGCTTTCGAGGAGATACGCGCCGTCCCCGCAGGTGCCGAACCGGACGGGCGTGCTCATCGGGATGCCGGATCCCGCCAGGCGCACCAGCAGATCAAACAGAGCCTTTCTTTTCTCGAACTTTTCAGCCGGGGAAATCCGGAGCAGACGCTTCGTCCCGTCCATCTCCGTCACGCAGAACTTCCGGTCCTCCGACCAGCCCTTGCGGATCGGCTCAACCGCCGCGAACATATCAAATAGCGCGTTCTCCTCCATCTTTCAACTCCCCGTCGTCATTCACCCGGTCCATCACATCCCGGATAAACGCGGTCTTACCATCGGTGTACCGTACCCGGTCGCCATTCACCTCGCCGATCAGTTTCCTTTTCAGATTGCCGTACGCCTCCGCGATTTCCGGGTTCCGCAGAAGCGCGTTGCGGAAGCGGGTGTGTCTGCGGTTCTCTTCACTGTCCCCGGCATATACATAGAAATGGTAATCCATAAAATCATCGGGAACCAGGCGTTTGAAAACCTCGCGTCCCGGAATGCCCAGATCGCCCTCATGCCGGAAGTCCGCCTTCTCAAGCCGCGCCACGATCGAGGGGAACATCTCATACGATCCCATCACCGCGACGATGTCGATGATCGGTTTGGCGTAAAGGCCGGGGACCGATGTGCTTCCGACATGCCGGATCTCAAGGACCAGATCACCGATCTGTTCCATCAGGAAAGCGCGGATGCGCTCGAATTCGGCTTTCCAGTTCGGGTCGTAGGGCAGGACGACCAGCGTGTTCGGCAGTTTCGGCATGGAAATCTCCTTTGATGGTCCGCAATGATATTGTATCATTCACACGAAACCATGCAACGATCGGCAGCCAAACACGATCTCCGGGTCAAATATCATCGTGCAGAACCTTCTCAAACAAAAGGAATCGCCCTTTTCGGAAGGTGATTTCCCCGGCTTCCCGGTATCCCAGTTTCTGATACAGCGCGACCGCATTCGGATTTTCGGAAAAAGCATCCAACCGGATGGCATTGTAATGACGATCCACAAGATGGGTCTCGATCCTTTCCATCAGCTTCTTTGCCAGGCCGCGGCCCTGATATGCGGGCTTCACGCACAGGCGGTGGATCACGGCGATTTTCGGCCCGTCGCATTCCCATTTTGCATCCGGATATTCATTTTCCTGATGATCATTCCAAACCACGACCGCGGCGATTTCATGATCGATCCTCAACAGCAGCATTTCGCCGCGAAGGATATCATTTTCAATGATCTCCCTGGAGGGGTAAATGTCATCCCATTGATCGATGCCTTTCCGCCTCATATCCGCGATTGCCAGCTGATACAATTCGAGAATCGCATCCAGTTCGGAGAGCCGGGCTTTTTCAACATCCATGCAGATCACCTCTCTTCGCACTGAACATATAATGCGGCATCTCCACCCCGCGGTAATGCTTGATGAACCGCTTCCGGATCAGCATCCCGTTCCGTATCGCGACGTTCATGGATGGAATATTGATATCCCGGACGATGGTAAAGATTTCGGAATACCCAAGCATTTCGAAGGCATATTTCTTGCAGGCGGCAGCTGCTTCGATTGCGTATCCGTGGTGCCAATAGCTGCGATGAAACAGGTAACCTACTTCAGGCACCCGCTCGCCTTCTACCTCCTGCATCGTAATCCCCGCCTGCCCGATCAGGGCACCGGTCTCCTTCAGGATGACCGCCCACAGCCCGAACCCGTCCTTCCGGTAACGATTCAGGTTCCGGTCCAGCCATTCCTGCGTCTCGGTGTCGCTGAAAGCTCCTTCATAGGCAACCATGGTCTGCTCGTCCTGCAGGATGGCAGACAGTCCGGCAATGTCGGATTGAGTCATTTCCCGCAGGATGAGCCGCGGAGTTTCAAGAATCATTTTCTCCATATCTTTCCTCATCCTCTCTCGATCGTACCGTCATATTTATAGAATCATATGACCTGTTCTTTTACCATCCTCAAATACTCCCGCATCCCGTTTTCTTCGTCCTGGTGATATGGGAAGGTAAAATGTCCGGCCACCGCTGTCGCCAGGGTGTGGAACAAATCGCACATAACGTCGACCGACTTCCAGATGCCGGCATAGCCGCTGCCGGAATAGGTGGCGGCGTATTGTGCGTACAGCTCCGGCGGCAGGTATCGCTTGAAGTACTTGCCGTCTTTGCCGGCGGAAAGGCTGAACCCGTGCTGCACGCCGATATACCAGCGGATCATGTCGTGCAGTTCCGCCCGCACGATGTCGTTCAGCATATGCATGACATAGGGCAACTCGTCCCGCGCGATTCCTTTCGCCACATTGTTGAGGCACCACCAGAAATTGTTGCAGCAGGAGTGGAAAAAGAGCAGCGAGGGCGGCTCGATGTGCCAATGCCTGTCACCGGGAGGGGGAAGTGCCGGCAAAAAGCCGTTCCCGCTGTCTTTGTCGAGCAGGACTACGGCTGGTTCCCCGTCATCGATGTACTTCGTATATTCGAAACTCAGGTCGATGCGAACGCCGTCGGGGTAGAGCATCAGGTAGCAAAAGTGGCCGTCACCGTCCGGATACCGCATCGCTTCGGGCATCTGCATGATCAGCGGCTTGCCGAAATGCTCTTCCGTCCATGCTGGATTGTTGTAAAAAGGCGCAATGTCTGTAACGAAAAATGTAACGTCATAATCCTGAAATCGATCTTTCGGCACGGCCGGATTTGCTCGCGATCCGACCAGCAGCACCGCGCGGATCCGCTCGTCTTTCTTTGCAGCATCCAGGATCATATCCGTGATTTCACGCTCGATCCGCATGTAATTTCTTTTCACTGCGGGCAAGGGAAGTTCCTTTCGGAAAAAGATGCACCGTTCGGTTTCAGTGAATCCGATTTTACGATGAAATTGATAGCTCGACTCATTGTCCAACAAGCAATCGCTGAGGAATTCACGGCATCCGTTTTGGCTTGCCCATTCTTCACACATCGCGACAAGCGTGCATGCGATACCGCGCAGGCGGTATTCCGGCCGGACATAAACCGCTTCCAGATAGCCGGCGGTCCCGGCATCTTTTTTGCCGTTCACATACTCGCTCCGGAGAGCCCCGTGGCAAACGCCGATCGCATGTCCCGCCTCGAATGCGAGAAAAAAAACGTGCCGCCCATCGGAAATGTGCGCTGTATTTTCGGCATACAGCTTCTCATAGGGATGGTTTTCGTACAGTTCGCACAGCAGTCCGGTAAGCGCTGCAAGATCGTTCATTTCTGCTTGTCGATACAGGATATCGCTCATCGTGCATCCTCCTCCATGTATGACATATCGTTCAAGCACCCGATGATCCTTTTCCCGTCGTCATTTTCGAACATCCACGACACGCCGCCGGCTATGCCCACAAAATCAGCCTTTTCGAACATTCCGATATCCCACCGCTGCCAAACGGCAAACCACATCGGCAGGCAGAATCCGTGTGCAACCAGAATGACGATCTCGTCATCCTTTTCTTCAATTTCGCTGCAAAACGCCGATAGACGATTCCATACATCTTTCCCGGATTCGGCGTCGGGAAACGGCCGGTCATCCATTGTGAGGACCGGTTTCGCGTTTTCGCGCATCCATTGTTTTGTCCTGCCGACCGCCGCGCCGAGATTCAGTTCCCGCAATTCGGTACGGTATTCGACCGGCTTTTCGAGAAATCGGGCAAGGGGTTCGGCGGTTTGCCTGGCTCGCAGAAGATCCGAGCTGTATATTTTACAAGGCTTCCCGGCCAGTTCGGCGGACAGCCGTCTGCCGATATTCTCCGCTTGTGCCTTGCCCGGATCGGTCAGCGCCCAATCAGTCCACGAACCGACCATGCCGTTGGTGTGGTGGATCGCCTGGGTATGCTGGATCGTGATGACGGTTTTCATAACACTTTCCTCCGGGATATTTACAATAAGTATAACTCATTAACCATTGTCGGATTATATGCTTCTCTTCATTTCCAGTTTCCGCAACTCCTCCTCCGCCACCTTTTACCTTGTGCGAGGAGAAAGGCAGGAACGGTCCGAGCAGTACCGCAAGGCCGGCGATGACCTGGACGCAGTTGTAAAACGCAGTGCGGCAGGCAGCGATATCCGTCTGACGCGTCTCCCAAGGCTTTTCGGTGTCGAAATATTGGTTGCCCAGCCGTACAAGTTCAAAAATGCGTTCGAGCGCATCTTTCAGGTTACCTTTTCGATCAAGGCGCCGGCTTCCGGGAAAACCTGTTCAAGTTTCTCCTGGATCCCAGGATTCGTTTGGCCTTCAGAGATAGCAGCCCCCATGTATTTATATAGAAAGGCCAGCGTTCGGTTGATAAAATTCCCATAAGTGCCCAGCAATTCCCCATTATTACAATGAGGGATCTTTTTATTAAAAGAATCCTTGCGTCATTGTGAATATTATTTTTCCATCAAAAAATCGACAATGTTGAAATGCCTGATTCCATTTTGGCTCATGTCAACCCGGTCTCCGCTAATAACATACTTCGGGAAGTTGTCGTTAATTTTTTCCAAATTTCCGAATTCCCGTTTCATGCATTCATCGCTTAACAGATAAGCTACTTGAATATAAATTTTCTCTTTATCCTTATAACAGACGAAATCGATTTCCTGTGTATCAAATTTGCCAACCTTCACTTCGTATCCCCGACTCAGCATTTCAAGATAAATGACATTTTCAAAAAGCTTGCTTGAGTCAACTTGCTCGCTTGATTTGGTCGCGTTGCGCAGCCCGATGTCTCCGGCATAATATTTCTCCGTGGATGTGAGAATGCTTTTTCCCTTGATATCGTAACGTTCCGATTTGGAAATAATCAGGCCTGCCTGCAGCTTGTCGATATAGTTCAGTACGGTCTCGACAGTGGTTGTTTGATCCCCCGCATTCAACGCCCGACAAATTGAACGGGCAGAAAAGGGATTTCCGATATTATCAAGTAAAAATTCCAATAACCGGCGAAGCAGATTTTCGTTCTTGATCGGATATTTCTGAAGAATATCCTTCACAACAATCGACTCGTATAAATCATCAAGATACGTTCGTACCGAATGGTCATCCGGCAGCATCAGGCGCATGGGCATGCCGCCATATTTCAAGTAATCCTCAAAAAGTTTCTCGCTTGTGTAGGAAATATTATTTTCTTCATAAAAACTGCAGATCTCCGAAAGCATAAATGGATAAATATGAAAGGACACATAACGCCCTGCCATATAAGAAGCAAATTCACCGGAAAGCAATTTGCTGTTAGAACCAGTGACATAAATATCGCAGTCAAAATCAACACGAAAAGAAGGAATAACCAAATGCCATTCATCTACCCGTTGTATCTCATCAAGAAAAAGATAAACTTTTCCTTTGACGGCCTTCACTCGTTCGGTCACATAATAATATAAAGCATCCGCTTTTTGCAGTTCCTTATATTTGCGGGACTCAAAATTAACCTCGATGATATTTTCCTCAGCAACACCATTTGCCTGGATGATCTCTTTTATCTGTGAAAGCAATATCGTCTTCCCGCTGCGTCGTATTCCGATCAGTACTTTAATGAGGTCTTTGTCTATAAAGGGCAATATATGCTTAAGATATAAATTTCTCCTTATCATTTTCATTGCATTCACCTACCCTCCAATTATACTGATCATACCATACATTCTTTCCATAATCAATACTTTTGTCGGTCTTGAGACGTACATTAATCTTATTTTTGCGATTATGTACGGCTTTGCAGGTCTCTTTGTGTTTTACACTCTATAGCGATTACCCATGTCGGGTGAACACAAAAACCGTCTGCTGTTTCATCAACAGCAATAGGAATCTGAATCAGCCCGCATCCGATTTCAGAATCAGATTGCCTGTATCGGTGTCGAGAAGATAGCCCGGCCCGGTGGTCTTGAGGACGTAATATCTGTCGTAAGGCTGGTACCGATTGTCTTCGGTGCGTTCTGTGTCGTACATCGTGATGCAGTAACAATCAACCTTGTCGTATCCTTCGTCGTCCACAAGAACAGCCCGGTTTCCCGAAAACAACAGCGAAACTGTCGTATCTCCGTCATCATAGAAGTAATAATCCGAAGCATTTGTTCCGACGATCTCAATCACAGCCGGCATGGCCGCAGCAACATCAAGGATCGGGTCCCCGCCTTCCGGGCTGCCCTCATCGTATAAAGCCGCCGGTATTTGCATAGTTGACAGAGTACGTTTCATTATTACTCAAAACTATAATAAATATTTCAGAGGTTAGGGAAGATTCTATAATAATATTTTCTTATGGAAAAGCCAAAAAGAACGCCGTATATAATGGCGCTGTTTTATTCCTACTTAGTTTGTGGGAGCATAATAGTTCCTTTCACAACTTTCAAGGAACTGATAGTTCCTTTCACAACTTTCAAGGAACTGATAGTTCCTTTCATAACTTTCAAGGAACTGATAGTTCCTAACTAAACCTAAAAGGAACTATTCTCCACCACATGTGAAAAAACAAAAAGAAACGCTATATGTGTTAGCGTTTCCATTGTTTTTTGGTGGGAGCATATATGCTCCACCACTTATGAAAAACAAAAAAGAGCGCCGTATAGGATGGCGCTCTTTTTTGCTTTTCTCTTGCTTTTTGGTGGAGCATACGAGACTCGAACTCGTGACCCCAACACTGCCAGTGTTGTGCGCTCCCAGCTGCGCTAATGCCCCGCGGTTTCACCTGGAAACTTCACCATTCTATAACATCGGGGCTGATGTGTCAAGGCAGGATGGCAAGTTCGCCCGGGGTCGTCTGCCCGCGTTCGATGGCGGCTTTCCGCAGGTCCAGATACAATTCCGCCTTGGTCATGTTGACGTAGGGCGCGACAAATATGACGCCGATGCAGCATGCCAGGATCCCGAGAAGATACCATCCGATGAAGGAGAGCTCGAGGATGAAAATGTCGAATTTGCTGCCGTATGTCATCTGCCGGCTCAGCTCGATCGCCCTTTTCGCGCCGATCCGGGGATTCTGAGCCAGGATATAGGGGACCATGTAGTATTCGTAGGTCTTGATGATGCCGGGGATGATGAACAGCAATGTCCAGAGAAAGATCTGAACATCTTTCAGCAGCATGGACCCGACGGTGCCCCAGTAATTGTCCGACCGGAAAGGGAATGAAAAATAGCCGGCCGCCTCGGTCCCTTCCGCCGTCTGGATCATGAAGCGCCTTCCGCCGACTTCGAGGGGATAATACACGAAGATCCGGATCGCCGTTCCCACGAGAACCGACACAAGGATCACGATCCCGATCACCGATGCGATCGCGATCACCGCGGGCCAGTCGAAATTGAAATCCGCGAGCTTCTTATACCAATCGTCGTTCCGGCCGGAACGTAATTGAAAACTGCCGCCGACTCCGCCGGATCCGCCTGAAACGAAGGAAATCACCAGGCTGATCAGAAATACCATCCAATATTTCGTGCGCAGCACATCTTTTGCACGCCGCTTCAGGTCCGCTCTCTGCCACATGTCCGCATCCCCCTCTGCCGATTTGCCGATACTGCTTGATTATACTATTCGTAACCTTGAAATGGAAGTCGAAAAAGGCGCCCTTCGATCCGGAATGACCGGAAGAGCGCCTTGATCCGTTTCCTTTTACTTTTCGACTATGATTCGGCTATTTGCGATTCCCCGCAGCATCATATTCCGGGACAGCAGCCTGGGCGGCTGCTTCTTCCGCCTGCTTGACCCTTGCCATGACTTCCTCATCGGACAGGCCGGCAATGTCGACATTCAACTTTTCCGCCATGCCGTAAAAATAGGCATACGGATCATAGTCGGTCTGCGTGGGCTGGTTCTCAACGCACCAGCCTTTGAGGATCACGTCGGACCATGGGATCATTGCGGATCCCTCGCACGACCATACGGAGGACAATACGGAGCTGTAATGCAGATACAGCGTTCCGATCTCGAGCATGACATCTTCGTCGCTCAGGCCGTCGGGAGTCTTGCCGATCTGGGCGAGGATCCCTCTGCCAAGCCCGGCATTTTCGGCTGTGGTTACAACGTTCCCGGCCGCGTCGAAGAGCTGGAACGCTGAGCTGCAGGATGCGGGCAGTTCGGCTGTTTTATCCGGCAAGGCATCTTCGGCAAACAACTGCGCGCTGATGCTGACGAGAACCAGCATGGCTGCTGACAGGATAAAGCATATGGTCCGTTTCATCGTATCCGTCTCCTTTTATTCCATGAATTCACCTGTGTACAGCTTCATGATACAGGATCAATGTTTCCGAATTATATCACGGAGAAGATCGATCCGGAGATTCCGATTCAGGATGCGCCGGCAGGATCATCTTAAAACAGGCTCCTCCGCCGGGATTGTTATATGCCGTGATCTCGCCTTGATGAGCACGGATTATGACCCTGGATAAGTAGAGTCCAAGTCCGAGGCCTTCGCTTGTTTTCGAGCGATAAAACCGTACAAATAGATTTTGAAGTACTTCCTCGCTCAGGCCGCAGCCATTGTCAGACAGGATGATCCGGATCCGGTCGTCCTCCCGGCAATGCGCTGAGATATCGATCCGTCCGCCGTCATCGGTATTCCTGATTGCATTATCCAGAATATTGATGAGAACCTGCATCAATTTCATCCGATCCCCGATGCAGGGCAGCGGTCGATCCATGTCGCAGCGGATACGGATGTGTTTGCTGGAAGCCAGAAGCATCATTCGTTCCGTCACGGATTGGATGAGGGATGACATGTCGAATTCTTCCAGAGCCAGACTGGTTTTTTCTCTGAGAGAGGACAGCAGGATCAGATCATTGACCATCCGGGTCAGCCGGTCGATTTCTTCGATATTGGAACGCAGATAAGCGGTGGTTTCACCCGGGCTGATGATCCCATCCATGATGCCTTTGGTTATGACTTTGATCGTTGTCAGCGGTGTCCGCAATTCATGGGATACTCCGGCCAGAAACACTTCGCGTTCTTTTTCGTTTTCGGCTAACCGGACCGCCATCCTGTTCAGGGATTCGGACAGCCGGCCGATCTCATCATCCGGGAATGTTTCAAGTGTAACACGGAAGTCGGATTCGGCGATCCGGTGCGCAAAGTCATTCATTCGATCGATCGGCCCGGTAAATTTTCTCAGAATCACAAACAGTAAAATCATGGCGGGAACCGCAATGATCAGAAAGCCGAGGGCCGATTGCTGGAAGATCCGCGCTGCAATTTCGGAAAACACCGGCAGACGTTTGCCGATCACAAGATAAAGCAGATCGGATCCCCCCGGAATATCCGTACCGGATGCCGAGACCTGATCGGCAGACAGTCTCCGCACGATCACAAAATACCGCTTCCATCCGGAATGCACGATGCCTCCTTCCGGCAAAGCAATCAGGGCTGCAAACGCTGCGGGATTCAGAAAGGTGCTTCCGTTTCCGGTACCGGGAAGAATTTCCAGCTCATATTCTCCATTCAGAAACAGATTCGGGAAATCTCTCGTAAGGCCTTCGATCCCATCTCCGTGCAGCAGGTATTTTTCCGTTACCGGAGTGATGGTGACAGCGATATTGCGGATCTCACTCTGAATGGAGCGATTGGAAAAGGAATTGATGCTGATGGTGTTGACGGCGACCATAAAGGCAAAGCAGGTGAAGAAGAAAAGAATGAAAATGACAATGATCCGTGTCCGTATGGAGCGGAAACGGAAAAGGCGCCTGGTCCGGGATCTTTTCTCGACGCGGGCGGGTGTTCCATCATCACCCCGTTTCTCAACTGGTTTTCGCATCATCACGGCCGGTTTCCAATCTGTAGCCCTGCCCCCATAAAGTGCGGATGACAACATCCGAACGGATTTCCTTCAGCCGTTTGCGAAGACGCTGAACGCAGATATCCACCGCTCTGTCACTTCCGTCAAAATCGATCCCCCAGACCCCGGCAATCAGTTCCTCTCTGGTAAACAAACGCCGACTGCCTTCAGCAGCAAAAAAAAGGAGCAGGTCTTTTTCTCTTCGCTGCAGATCAAATGGATGTCCATTGCATCGCAAGGTCTTCGCGTGGAGGTCGATCCGGATATTGCCGACTTCAATCTCCTTGCTTGCAGAGACACCCGCGCGCTTCAGGACGGTCTTGATTCGTTCCGTCAGTTCCTGCGGATCGTATGGCTTGATGATATAATCATCTGCGCCCTGACGCAATCCCCTGACGATATCGTTGGTCTGGGAAAGCGCGGTCAACAGGATCACGGGCGTATCCGCAGCGGTCGAGAATGGGGAGATGCTGTACATTCCCGTCCGTAAATTCTCAAGCACGATGAATCCATTGGCGTCCGGGAGCATGATATCGAGAATGATCAGTGCAAAACGCCTTTCTTCGAGATACGCAACTGCGCTTCCTCCATCATAGGCGCACAAGACATCCATGGGAATCTCCCGAATGTACCGCGCGGTGAGATCACTGATCTTTCGATCATCTTCCACAAATAAAACGCTGTCCATTTGCACCGTTTCCGATCAAAGCTTTATTTAATTATACGACGGAAATGTTTCAGAATGATTGCTGAAAATCAGAGTCCGACCCGGTTGCGGCCGCTTTGTTTGGAACGGTACAGCGCCTCATCGGCTTTGCGGATCAGGTCATGGCAGGAAAACGAAGGGTTGGGGATATGGGATGCAACGCCGAGGCTGATCGTCACGCGGTCGGAAACTTTGGACCATTCGTGCGGAATATTCAGTGATTCCACATTCTGTCGCAGTTTCTCGGCAAAGGCGACGGCCGTTTTCTCCGGCATGTCCGGCAGGATGACCGCGAATTCTTCGCCGCCGTAGCGCGCCGCCAGATCGGCCTTCCGGGTGATTTCCCGGGAGATCGACTGCGCGATCATGGACAGGCAGGAGTCGCCCGCCTGATGGCCGTACCGGTCGTTGAACAGTTTGAAATAATCGATGTCGATCATGATGACGGAGACGGGGGCGGAATCGGCGGCGGCGAAGCTGCAGGTGTATCCGGTGTATTCGTTGAATTTCCGGCGGTTCGGGATCCCGGTGAGGCCATCAAGGTAGGAGATTTCTTCCAGGTAGTCCCGGTGGCGCTTGAGTTCGGCATGGGTGTTGATCCTGGCGCGGACCACCACATCGCTGAACGGCTTGGTGATATAGTCGACCGCACCGATCGTAAAGCCGTAGATCTCATCGTCCACGCTCCCGTTTCCGGTGATGAAAATGACCGGAATGTTCCAGGTGCGCGAGGTTTCTTTCAGTTTCCGGCAGACCGTGTAGCCGTCCATACCAGGCATCTGGACATCCAGCAGGATCAGGTCCGGCGGATTGTCGGACTGGGCGATTTCGAAGGCCTTTTCCCCGTTCGTAGCCGCCCGGATCTTGAAGTCCGCACGCAGCAATTCCGTCAGGATGTTGATGTTGGCTTTCGCGTCATCCACGATCAGGATCGTCTGTTGCCGGGTCAGCACATCCATTTATACAGTACCTCCGAGAACCGTCCTGATTTTCGCCTCGAGTCCGGCGGCCGGCATGGCCGCCCGGTCAAATTCATAGTCATCCAGACTCTTTTCGATCGCGGCGATTTCATCCTCGGCCCCGAATCCTTTCAGGGACGGCTTGAGGTCCGCGATCGTGCCCTGCGCATCCACATCGTTGTCCGCGATCTGTTTCGACAATTCTTCGACCTTGCGCAGGATATCCTCCGGCAACAGGCCCGCTCCGTTCTCCGTACCGTCTCCCGCGCACTGTTCCGCTTCTTTCGCCGTTTCTGTCTCCCAGGTCCCTGCGGTTTCCTCCAGCAGTGCCTGCAGGCGGCCGACCGCCTGCCCGAGCTGCAGGGCAAGATCATTCACAGCCGGGGCCGCTCCGGGTACCGCACATGCCGCTTCGATTTCGGACGACAGGGATCGGATCCGGGAAGCCGACAGATTTCCGGCGACCCCCCTGATCGTGTGGGCGAGCTGACGGACGGTCTCGAAATCGCGTGCCGCCGAGGCTTTCAGGATCCTGTCCGGATAATCCGAATACGATCCGATAAAATCATCCAGCAGTTTGCGGTATAGCACACGGCTGCCGCCGAGTCTTTTCAATCCTGCCTGCGTGTCGATCGCCGCGTCCGGTTCGGGAAGACGGACACCGCCGGCGGAGGTCGGGACGGCGGTCCGGGCAGCCGCCTGCGGACGTTTCCCGTGCAATTCCTTCCCGTCCAGCCATTTTTTCATGACGGCATATAGATCGGCCGGATCGATCGGCTTGCTGACATAATCGTTCATGCCCGCGGCCAGGCATTCTTCACGGATCCCCTGCATGGCATGCGCCGTCAT
>CAZDPQ010000018.1:0-30353 GCA_964507305.1 uncultured Oscillospiraceae bacterium | reverse complement strand
CAAAGGAGGACGGGGCCGCCGGTATCCGTCTTGTGTCCGGCGCCCATCGGACGGGTGCCCATGCGTTTTATCTTGCCTGCGGATATACATTGCGGAAAGATCAGAAGAATTTCATCAAGCTGTTTTAGCACAGCCTGAAGAGCCGTCATCACGCTGTCCGGGCGTTCGCTTCCCGTCGGAGCCGGCAGCCGTCGGGAAGAGGCTTGTCTGCCTTTTAAAGGATGCCGCGGCCGGTCGCAATCCGGCGGAATATGGTATAATTTAGAGCGTGGGAAATGCTTGAGAGGAGGGGTTGCCGTGCTGGATAAATCCATTCCGAACATCAGCGTCCTGATGCTGAAGACCGATACGTCGAAATATCCCCGGTACGAACTGCCGGAGGGTTTTTCCTTCTGCGGGTACCGCCCCGGCATGGAGGAGGATTGGGCGAGGATCATTTTCGAGACCGAACTGGCCGGCACCATGCGGGAGGCCAGGGAGCTGTTCGAGAAGGAATTTTCAGCGAGACGCGAGCTTCTGCCGACCCACTGCCTGTTTGTGCTCGACCGGGAAGGACGCGCCGCCGCGTGCGGATCGATCTGGCCCGGCCCTCATTTTGACAGGGAGCTCCAGCGCATTCACTGGGTCGCGGCCCGCCCGGGGTATCAGGGCAAGGGACTGGTCAAGGCCCTGATGACGAAGCTGCTGGACACGTATCGCGAGCTGGGATACCGGGATGACCTTTACCTGGTGTCCCAGACCTGGAGCTACAAGGCGCTGAATATTTACCGCAAATTCGGCTTTACGGCATATAAGGGTGAAAAACCCCCGAACTGGGAGGATGCCGATTTCAAGAAAAACACGGAACGTGCCTGGGATATGATCGACATCAAGCTCGCGGAATACCGCAACCAGGACAATAAGTTTCTCAAATGACGGAGGACGAGGTCAAGCGCCGGATCCGGAGGCTGAAGCAGGCCGAGCGCAAGATCCGCTCTTTCAGCGCCGCGGCCGGCGGCACAGGCGGTTCCGCGCGGGACATGGTGTGGGATCGCTTTTTCGATTTGTCCGGTGCGGGGAAAGGGAAGGCTGCGCATTCCCTGCAGGACCTGGCAGCGATGGACCGCGTCCGGTACCGTGAGACCGTTGACGAATTTTTCGCCTGTGTTTATTATGAATGGTACAAAGAGAACGGGATCGGCAGCCTGCAGGGCGTTTACGACCCGGCTCTCCTGGCTGAGTTCGGCCTGGGGGCAGCCGCAGACGAAGGAGATATCAAGCGAAGGTTCCGCGAATTGGCGAAGCGCTTCCATCCGGACACGGGCGGCGATGCGCCGCAGTTTGCCGGGATGATGGAGATTTACCGCAGGCTGAAGAAGGGATGAGGATGGACCGGGTCGTTTTCTGGGATTTCCACGGTACACTGGCGAAGCCGGACAAGATATGGACTTACGCCATGATGAGAGTGCTGGAGGATCACGGCGGCACGGGCCGGATCGGCGCGGAGGATCTGGCGCCGTGGCTGCGCAGCGGGTTCCCCTGGCAGGAACCGGAGAAGGACTACCGCGACCGGACGGACCCGGAGGTCTGGTGGGCGGCAATCGCCCGCATCTTCGAAAAAGCCTATGCGATGAATGGCATCGACCCCGAAGCCGCCCGGCGGTACGCACGGGATGTGAGGAAGTATCTGGTCGACCCCGGTTTCTACAGCCTGTATGAAGATTCGATGGAAACGCTGGAGATGCTCCGGTCGAAGGGATACCATAATGTCATTCTTTCCAACCATATCCCGGAACTGCCGGATATCGCCCGCCGGATGGGGCTGATGGAGGCCGTGGAGTCCTGCATCTCCTCGGCGAATGTCGGTTATGAAAAGCCGAACGCCCATATATTCCGGATCGCTCTCGAGATGACGGGCAGGCCCGGTCTGTGCTGGATGGTCGGCGACAACGCGGCTGCCGATGTGTTCGGCGCGGAAGCGGCCGGGATCCGCGCCATCCTTGTCAGGGAGCCGCCGGAGGGACAGGCTGTGCGCCATTTTTCAACGGATCTCCGGGGCGCGGCGTCCATCATCCTGGGCGGAACCGGAGAAGTCATATAAGCAGCGGGCGATATGCGCGCGGGCGGAAGGAGACAATCATGTTCAGGGCGTACAGCCATAAGGTGCAGTATTATGAGACCGACCAGATGGGGATCGTCCATCATTCGAACTATATCCGCTGGTTCGAGGAAGCCAGGACGGACCTGATGGAGCAGTTCGGATTCGGCTATGACAAGGCGGAGAGCTGCGGGATCCGGATCCCGGTGCTGGAGGTTTCCTGCCGGTTCATCTCCATGGTCCGGTACGGCGAGGAAGTGCGCATCACGCAGAAAATGGAGCCGTTCAACGGCGTCCGCATGATGCTTTCCTACCGGATCACCGATGCTGCGACAGGGCAGCTGCGCGCTTCCGGCGAGAGCCGCCACTGCTTCCTGGACGGGCAGAACCGGCCGGTGTCCCTGTCCAGGCTGAACCCGGACTTGTTCGCGCGGTTCAAAGCGCTCGAAGATCTGGGCTATGTCGGGACCCTTCCGGATGACGTTTTACCGGACCGGTGACAAAACCGCCGGCGCGGAGTATACTGCATATTGTATTTTTACGCGATGGAGAGGAATGCGATAAAGTCACATGGCGGATAAGAATCCCAGGAGGACGCGGGGAAACGCCGGCGCCCGGAAGAGCAGCAGCGCGCGCGAGGAGAAGGGCATCCGGATCCGGAGGACCGCGGACGGCAGGATGACCGCGGACGGCCTGCCGAACCGGTCGGGGAGAAGCCGCATCAGCCTTTCCGGCAAAGTCCGTAAGGCGAAGGGCAGGAGAAACGGGAGACGGATCTTTACAGCGGCCGGGATCATCGCTTTGGCCGTGATCTGCGTCATCGCGGCCGGGATCCTGGCGATGTGGAACTACGTTTTTTCCGGATTCAAACCGGACGACGGCAAGACGACGACTCCGTACCCAACGGAGGCGCTCACCTATTCGCCGCCGTTTGACGAAGCCATCACGAACATCCTTCTCATCGGGGCGGACGCAACAGAATCCGAAGAAGGCAACGGGCTTTCCGACTCCCTGATCATCCTGACGGTCGACAGCAAGAACAACGCCATCCGCATGACGTCGATCATGCGCGACTGCTATGTCTACATCCCCGGCCAGAGTGCCCCCAACAAGATCAATGCCGCGCATATGATCGGAGGCCCCGAGCTGGCGCTCCGCACGATCAACAACACGCTGCGGCTGAACATCGAGTACTATATTTCCGTCAATATGGCCAGGATGAAGAACATCATCGACATCGCCGGCGGGGTGACGCTGGATGTGACCGGGGAGGAAGTGGCTTACCTCAACAAGATCATGAGCTCGGCGAACCAGCTTCCGGGGCCCGGGGTCCAGGTCCTCAACGGGACGCAGGCCGTGCAGTACGCCAGGATCCGGAAGATCGACAGCGATACGGTCCGGACCCGGCGGCAGCGGGATGTCCTGATCGCGCTTTTCAGGATGTTCAAGGAAGCGAGCGTGGTCGGCAAGACCCGGATGATCCAGCAGGGGCTTGCGCAGATCCGCTCCAACATGACGGCGTCCCAGATCACGTCGCTCGGCATGGCGGTCGTTCCGAAGATGTCCAGCGACGTCGAACAGCTCAAGCTCCCCATTGACGGTTATTACAAGACCAACACCCACGGAGGATGGTATATGGTCGTTGATTACAACGCGACCATCCCGCTTCTGTACAAGTTCATTTACGGGCAGACCCATCCGTTCGACCCTGTCCCGACGATCCCGTTCCCGAGCATCCCTTCAGGCACGTCGTACGCATCGGACAGCGTATCGTCCGATTCTTCCGCAGACTCTTGGATTTCTGACGGTTCGGCAGATTCTGCCCTGTCGGCATCCGGCATCTCCAGCGAAAATCCGGACTCGTCTTCAACCTCTTCCGATCCGTGGGCGACGCCTGCGGACCTGCCGGAGAGCGGCGCGTCTTCCGCGCCGGAAACCTCTACGTGGCCGGCATCTTCGCAGGCATCTTCACAGGCGTCTTCATCACAATCGGCAGTTTCCGGCTGACCCCCCCAGCGGGCAGGCGGACCGGCCGCCGGAAGGCCCCGGACCGGCCGACGGCAGAACAAGGAGGAGAATATGAATACGGCGGACATCTGTTTTCTGGTATTTGCGGCACTTCTTACCGTTGTCGGCATTTTCAAGGGCTTTATCAAAATGATCATCGACCTTTTTTCCGGGCTCATCGCCTTCGCGGCGGCCATTCTTCTGGCGCGGCCGATCGCGGCGGCTCTCGGAGGGCTTTCGTATTTTGACCCTTCCCGGGAGAGGATACGCGAATTTCTGGTCAAGCACGCGTCCGGTGTTTCGGACACGGTCGCCGATGCGGTCAACGGCCTTCAGGTCCCCGGATTTATCCGGGATCTCATCCTGAGAGATGCGGGCGATCCGTCGGCGCTGCTGAGCTCGGGAGCCGCGGCGCTTGCCGGCAAGGTGTTCACGGTCATGCTGACGGCGGCGGTTTTCCTTGTGATCATGGTGCTGATCCGCATCGTGTTTTTTCTCCTCGAGCGCTCCATCGAAGGCATCTTCCGCCGCGTCCGCGTCCTCAAGACCACCAACCGGATCCTCGGGGGAGCTTTCGGCCTTGTCAACGCCCTGTTCATCACGTATGTCATCCTCGCGATCATCGCCATGACCGCCTCAAACTTCCCCGGGACCGTCAAGCTTTTGGCGGATTCAGCGATTGCAGGAAAGCTTTTTTACAACAATCTCCTTCTGCAGCTGATCGCGTGAGGATCCGCGCGCGGCAGGATCCGGCCGCGCCTATTTCATTAACAATTTTTTCATAATTAGTCCATATTATGTCCTTGACACTTTGGGGCAAAACTACTATATTATCTTTGTTAGCACTCAAATTGATCGAGTGCTAACGATCCGATAAAATCAATATTATTATAAGGGAGGCATTTCAATGACTATCAGACCATTGGGCGACAGAGTCGTGATCAAGATGACCGAAGTCGAAGAGACCACCAGGAGCGGGATCGTCCTTCCCGGCGCGGCGAAGGAGAAGCCCCAGATCGCGGAAGTGATTTCAGTAGGCCCCGGAGGCAACATCGACGGCAAGGAAGTGACCATGTATATCAAGAAGGGCGATAAGGTCCTTCTTAACAAGTATGCCGGCACGGAAGTCAAGATCGACGGCGTCGAGTTTACGATTCTCAGGCAGAACGACATTCTCGCGATCGTCGAATGATCCGGGATCAGATGGAATGAACAGGAGGATATCATTATGGCCAAGGATTTGAAATACGGAGAGGAAGCGCGCAGGAGCCTTGAGAAAGGCGTGAACCACCTGGCGGATACCGTCAAGATCACGCTGGGCCCCAAGGGCCGCAATGTCGTGCTTGACAAGAAATTCGGCTCGCCCGTGATCACGAACGACGGCGTGACGATCGCCAAGGAGATCGAGCTGAAGGACCGGTTTGAGAACATGGGCGCGCAGCTGGTCAAGGAAGTCGCGACGAAGACCAACGACGTGGCCGGCGACGGCACGACGACAGCCACCCTGCTTGCACAGGCGATCATCCGCGAAGGGCTGAAGAACATCGCGGCCGGCGCGAATCCCATGATCCTGCGCCGCGGCATCATGCTGGCGGTCGACGAAGCGGTCAATGGCATCCGTGACCTTGCCAAGCCGATCGACGGCAAGCATGACATCGCCAGGGTCGCGACGATCTCGGCAGACGACAGCACGGTCGGCGAGCTTATCGCGCAGGCAATGGAGAAGGTCACCAACGAGGGCGTCATCACGGTCGAAGAGTCGAAGACCATGGGGACTGAACTGGATGTGGTCGAGGGGATGCAGTTCGACCGCGGCTATGTATCTGCTTATATGGTCACCGATACGGACAAGATGGAAGCCGTGCTGGATGATCCCTACATCCTGATTACCGACAAGAAGATCAGCAACATCCAGGAGATCCTGCCTATTCTCGAGAAGATCGTCCAGAGCGGCAAGAAGCTTCTGATCATCGCGGAAGATGTCGAGGGCGAAGCGCTTGCCACCCTGATCGTGAACAAGCTCCGCGGCACATTCACCTGCATCGCGGTCAAGGCCCCCGGATTCGGCGACAGGCGCAAGGCCATGCTCCAGGACATCGCGATCCTCACCGGCGGACAGGTCATCACCGAAGAGCTCGGACTCGATCTCAAGGAAGCCACGATCGACCAGCTCGGCCGCGCCCACCAGGTCAAGATCCAGAAGGAAAACACGATCATCGTGGATGGAGCCGGCGACCAGAAGGAGATCAAGGCCCGGATCGCGTCGATCAAAGCCCAGATCGAGGAGACGACCTCCGAGTTTGACAAGGAAAAGCTCCAGGAGCGCCTGGCGAAGCTTTCGGGCGGAGTTGCCGTGATCAAGGTCGGCGCCGCGACCGAGACGGAAATGAAGGAGAAAAAGCACCGCATCGAGGACGCTCTCGCAGCGACCCGCGCGGCGGTGGAGGAAGGCATCGTGGCCGGCGGCGGCACGGCTTTCATCAATGTGCTGCCCAAGGTGGCGGCCCTGCTCGATACGACGGCAGGCGATACGAAGACCGGCGTCCGGATCGTCCTGAAGGCCCTTGAGGAGCCCATCCGCCAGATCGCGGCGAACGCGGGCCTGGACGGAAGCGTCATCTGCGAGAAGGTCAAGAACAACAAGCCCGGCATCGGGTTTGACGCGATGGCCGAGCAGTATGTCGACATGATCGAGGTCGGGATCGTGGATCCCGCCAAAGTCACGCGTTCCGCCCTGCAGAACGCGGCTTCGGCATCGTCCATGCTTCTCACCACGGAAGCGATCGTCGCAGACATCCCCGAGCCGGAACCGCCGGCTCCCGCGGGCAATCCCGGCATGGGCGGGATGTACTGATCCGGACTGACAAGAGACAATGACCCCGGAGGGCCACACAGACCGCCGGAGGGACGGACAGCCGTTCCTCCGGCGGTTTTTTCGCGGAAGCGGAGCGGAACGCGCGCGAAAAGACCGATTTTTTCCGGATGGCTTGTTGATTTACTCCGCGGGATGGTGGATAATAGAAATCAAGCGCCGCGGTCCCGCCGTGATGCCGGCGGATACGTCCGCGTCCGGCCGGCAGCGGCCTTTCGGCAGGGAAGCCCGTGCTTTCCCGATATGACAGGAGGATTACCGATGGACAATACCTTTATGGAAAAAATCGTGAAAAAGCGGAAGGACATCCAGGATTATGCCCTGATCGCCGGACTCATCACGGCTTACATCGTGCTGATTTTCGTGTCCCTCGCAGTGGATCTGCTGAGAGCATTCATGCCGATCCTCCTGATCGGCGGAGGCTGGGGGATCTGGTGGCTGATCGGCGGGACGAACAAAGAATACGAGTATGCCGTGACGGAGAATTTCATCGACATCGACTGCATCATCGCGCAGCGCAAGCGCGTCAGGGTCTTCGCGGGCGACGCCAAGGAGTTCGAGATCTGCGCCAGAGTCAACAGCGACCTTTTCCGGGAGTACTCGAGAGGGAACCGCAAGGTCCTGAATTTTGCCCCGACCGATGACGCGAGCCGCAATTATTTTCTTGTCTCCCGCAACAATGCCAAGAAGGCCAAGACCAAGGGGGAAACGGTCATGGTCCTGTTCGAGCCCGATGAACGGATGATCCCGAGCCTGAAGAAATACAACCCGTCCAAGATCAAAGTCGAGGGGATGTTCTGATTTCATGACGCGGCCGTGCTTCCGGCCGGAAAGGGAACGACGATGCCTAAGACAAAATTTACGAAAATCGAAAAGAGCTGGATCGCGTATGACTGGGCGAATTCCGTTCACTCCACGATCATCGTCGCGGCGGTTTTCCCCATTTTTTTCGCGAGCGTCGTTAAAAGCGCGGAGAATGCCGCGTATACGGGCGATGTCTACTGGGGATGGGGGACATCCGCGGCGACTCTCCTGATGGCCGTCCTGGCACCGGTCCTCGGCGCGCTCGGCGATTTCAGGGGGATGAAGAAAAAGTTGTTCTCGGTGTTCCTGTTCCTCGGCCTCGCCTTTACCCTCATCATGGCGATCACCAATGACTGGCGATGGATGCTTGCCGGGTATTCCCTTTCCTACTGCGGATTCAGCGGCGCCAATCTGTTCTATGATTCCTTCATCACCGATGTGACGACCCATGACAGGATGGACAAGGTCTCCGCGTGGGGATTCAGCATGGGGTACATCGGCGGAAGCACGATCCCGTTCGTGATCGCGATCGTGATGATCATGTTCGCGGACACCCTGTTCGCCGGCGCCGCGTCGCCCGGTACGGTCGCGGTCAAGATCGCCGTGTACCTGACGGTCGCCTGGTGGGGGCTTTTCAGCATCCCGATCCTGCGCAATGTCAAGCAGCGCTATTATGTCGAGACCCCGCCGAAAGAGCTGGTGAAGACGACTTTTGTGAATATCCTGCAGACCGTCCGCCACATCGCCCATGACAAGGCACTCCTGTTCTTCATGCTGGCGTATTTTTTCTACATCGACGGCGTCAATTCGGTGATACACATGGCCACCGCATACGGGTCGACCCTCGGCCTTGATTCGACCGGCATGATCCTGGCGCTTCTGGTTACGCAGCTCGTGGCGGTTCCCTTCGCGATCTGGTTCAGCCGGCTTGCCGGCCGGATCGGGTCGATCAACATGATATCGATCGCCATCGGGATCTATTTCGTGATCTGCGTCCTCGGATTCATCATGGGATTCGGCGTGGAAGACGGTTTCATGACCAAGGACCAGGCGCTCGTGCTCTTCTTCTCGCTTGCGGTCCTGGTCGGGACCTGCCAGGGCGGCATCCAGGCCCTCTCCCGCTCCTTTTTCGGCAAGCTGATCCCGCGGGAGCGTTCCAATGAATTTTTCGGATTTTATGATATTTTCGGTAAATTCGCTGCTTTCATCGGGCCCGCGCTGTATGCCGTGATCGCCACCGTTACAGGCAGGTCGTCCTTCGGGATCCTGAGCATCATCATCCTGTTCGCAGCCGGCGGAGGATTTATCATGGGCGGGCGGGACACGCTGCGCGTCGCGGAGATCAGAGCGACCGAAAGCGCCGAAAAGGCCCGTATCGAAAATGAAGGCACGAGCGAAGACCATGGAGCCTGACGATATCGGGCGGATCCGGCAGTACTCCAGACAATACGCTTTCACGGTCCGCAGCACCGACACCGGTCCGGATGATCGGATCACGCCCCACGCGTTCACCTCGCTGATCCAGGAAGCCGCATCGGCTGACGCGGAGGCCCTCGGCTTCGGCGCCGGCGCCCTGGATCCTCAGGGGATCTGCTGGATCCTGCTGCGGACTTCCCTGCGGTTTTACGACCGTCCGAAATGGAGGGAAAAGGTCGTTATCGATACCTGGACGAACGGCTTTGACCGGCTGCTCGCCCTCCGCGAATTCCATGCCGCCGGCGAAGACGGACGGATGTTCGCGCGGGCGACCACCTCCTGGATCCTGGCCGACACGCGAACCAGGCGTCCGCGCAAATTCGAGGCGGAGCCGGACAGCCTTATGGCCAGGCCGACCCTGAGCGCCCTCGGGTTTCCCTCTCCGAAGATCCGAGAAGAGGGGCACTCTTTCCCGGAAGGACCCGCGATCATCAAATTCGCGGGGTACAGCGAGATCGACCGGAACCGGCACGTCAACAACACCCGGTACATCGCCTGGTGCCTCGACGCACTGGCGGAGACCATCCCGGCAGGCTGGAGAACCGCCGGATTCGATATCAACTATGTATCGGAAGTCACGATGGGCGAATCGGTCGGGATCTACTGCGCGGCAAGCAGCGACACGGACGCCCCGGACGGTCTTCCGGGCAGCTCCTATCTTATCTCCGGGCGTCATCGCAGCGACGGCAGGACATCGTTCACGGCGCGGTTCACTATGGAAAAAGCATAAAAAGATCCGCGTCGATGGCTGTCGTTTCATGCACTCTGTTTGCAAAAACAAGCTGAAATTGGTATAATCCCTTGGTGTATGAAAAAAAACCGGCCTGAACATCGGATATCCGCCCTGCTGCAGGCAGGCGCCGCAACGCTGAAAACAGCCGCGGCCAGGATCCTCCGGCGCAATCTTTCGCTTGCGGCGGTCCTCCTGTCCGTCGTTTTCATCGCCGCGCCCGTCGTTTCCTTTTCCCCTTCGGCAAAAGCCCCGGCATCCCCCGTCCTCGATACGGCGGAGGATCCGCGGACCGCTCAGGAGGCTGCGCCGCCCCGGGACGCCGCCGGCAATTTCGATCCGGATGAATATGACATCACCGATTATGAGCGCCCGGATTACGTCCTGCTCAACCGCGGGACCGACCCCGACTCGGACGACCTCCTGTTCGGATCGGCCGCCGAAGAAGACATGAAGGAAGGCCTCAAAGCCCCGCCGGACATGACCTTCAAGGACGATGACAGCATCATCTACATCCATATCCCTACCCTCAATATGAGGGAGCTCCCCACATCGGACTCGAAGATCCTCAGGACCCTCAAGCTCGGCGAGAAGATCCGCCGCACCGGGATCGGCCCTGCGTGGGACCGGGTCGTGGACTCCGCCGGCGTCACGGGATATGTGTTCAACGATTATATCGGATCCGCCAGGCCGACCCCCACTCCCACCCCGCTGCCCAAGTACAGCGCCCCGGCCAAAGCCAACACGCTCGGCGAAGCGATCGCCAAGGAAGCCCTCCGGTACCTGGGCGTCCGGTACCGCTGGGCTTGCGCCGATCCGGATGTCGGCTTCGACTGCTCCGGCCTGACATGGTATGTTTTCAACCGGTACAAGATCGCCACGCCGCGGGGCACTTCCTCGTACGCGAAGGCCGGCACGCTCATCCCGTATTCCCAGATCATGCCCGGCGATGTCATTGCGTGGGACACGGTGCGGTACGACGGGCGCACCAGCATCACCCATGTCGCCATCTATATCGGAAACGGCATGATGGTCCACGCCTCCTCGACGCACAACCAGGTCATGACCGCGAGCGTCGCCGATTACAAGCGATCCGCAAAACTGATTTCCGTTCACAGATTTTACTAAAGTCTAACAAATTCGAACAATTGTGAAATCCAGTTGTTTGAGCGGTTGCGTTGAGATATAATACAAAAAGCCGTGAATTTTTACGGGCTTTTTCTTTTTCTTTTTTTACATAGAGTCGGGAGGAGTTCACATGATCGAAATTAGCAACCTGACCAAATATTACGGTCCGAACCTCGCGGTCGACAACATTTCCTTCACCGTGGAGGAAGGGGAGATCCTGGGGTTCCTGGGCCCCAACGGCGCCGGCAAGACCACCACGATGAATATCCTGACGGGATACCTTTCCGCGACATCCGGGTCGGTCAGGATCAACGGGCATGACATCCTTGATGAACCGCACGAGGCGAAGCAGTGCATCGGCTACCTGCCGGAAAACCCGCCGCTTTACCTCGACATGACGGCGATCGAATTCCTCCGTTTCGTAGCCGACCTCAAGGGCGTCCCGAAGGACCAGCGGTCCCGCCACATCGCCGAGATCATGAAGCTGGTCAAGATCACGGATGTGGCGAACCGGCTGGTCAAAAACCTTTCCAAGGGTTACCGGCAGCGCGTCGGTATCGCCCAGGCCCTGATCGGCAATCCCGAAGTCCTCGTCCTCGACGAGCCCACGGTTGGACTTGACCCGAAGCAGATCATCGAGATCCGCAACCTGATCAAGGAACTCGGCAAGAAGCACACCGTCATTCTGAGCTCCCACATCCTGCCGGAAGTCAGCGCCGTATGCGACCGCATCATCATCATCAGCCGCGGCAGGATCGCCGCGGTCAGCACGACGGAAAACCTTTCGCGACAATTCAGCAAGTCGACGAAATTCCGGGTCTCCGTCGAGGGCCCATCCAAGGATATCCTGCACAAGCTCCGGCTGATCCCCGGCGTCCGGAATGCGGCGATCGTCGGAGACCGTGTCTCCGGCGTATCTTCTCTGGACCTGGAGAGCGAGGCGGACACCGATGTGCGCAAGCAGGTGTTTTACGAGATGGCCAGGAACTCCTGGCCGATCCTGGAGATGCGGTCCATGGATCCGACCCTGGAGGACATTTTCCTGCAGGTGACATCCGAGACTCCGCCTTTTGAGAAGGAGGCCTGACGAATGAAAAGGATCAGCGCGATCATCAAGAGAGAATACCTTTCCTATTTCAAATCCCCCATCGGATACGTCATCCTGGCCTTGTTTTTCCTGGTCACGAGCTTCGTGTTCGTCATGGATCTCCAGTACCAGTATTCCGACATCGGGACGGTCCTCCTTTCCGTCCAGACGATCCTTTTCATGGTCATCATCCCCATGATCACAATGCGGAGCTTCTCCGAGGAGCGCAAGGGCAACACCGAAGTCCTGCTGCTGACATCGCCGGCCTCCGTATTCGAAATCGTCCTGGGGAAATATCTGGCATCTCTTTACCTCCTCCTTACCATGACGGCCACCTCGGTCGTTTACATCCTGATCACGCTGTCTCTCGGCGGGATCGTCGACGCGAAGACGCTGGGCGCCTACATCGGCTTCATCTTCATCGGCGCCGCCTACCTGTCGATCGGCATCTTCGCATCCTCTCTGACAGAGAATCAAGTCATCTCCGCGATCGTGACCTTCGGCATCATTTTCGGACTTGTGCTGCTCGATGGGATCGCTTCGATCATCAGCTCGGTCGTCACGACCTTCATTTCCAAGATTAATTTCTTCGGCCTGACCGACCTTCAGATCGACTCCCTGTCGACGAAGATCAGCGAGGTCATCAGCTGGCCCAATCCCTCCACCCGGCTCGAAGGGTTCAGCAGCGGGATCTTTTCCCTGACCCCGATCGTCTATTTCATCAGCCTCATTTCGATTTTTGTCTTCCTGACCGTGCGGGTCATCGAGAAGAGAAGATGGTCGCAGAAGTAAGGTTCCGTTTATCGGCAGATCCATTCTGATAGGATATGAACAGGATTGGAAGGTGACAACGTGAAAGATCATGAGAAGAAAATAGAAGGTTCCGAAAATCCGTCCGCGGAGAACGCGGCATCTGCCGGGATCCCCCCCGAGGCTGCAGAGGTTTCCGGAGCAGGTGCCTCGATGGCACCCGGCGCGGTTTCCGGCGCTGACTCCGATGTGCCGTGCGATGAACCCGGCGATGCCGTCGCTCCCGAAGAGGACGACGACCTCAGTGTCGAGATCGAAGGCGAGGAGACCGGCGACGAAGAGGACGAAGAAGACGAAGACAACGAAGCAGACGACGAGGATGATGAGGCCGGCACCATCGAATCCCTGAAAGGTCGGAGCCGGAAGTCCGCGAAGGCAGGGCGCGCCCGTACGAGGAAAGCAGGGAAAAAGGCTGCGCATGCCGTCGACAAGCGTGCGAAGAGCCTCAAGCTGATATCCGTCTCTTCCGTGATCCTGTTCGTCGCGATCGTGATGGTCTTCAATATCGTGTTCGACACCTTCCTCGGGAGCAAGCTCAAGTGGGACTGGTCGCAGACGAATCTGTTTTCCATCGGCGATGTGACAAAGGAGCTCCTCAAGGGGCTCGGCAAGGACATCAAGATCATAGGACTTTATGACAAGGGCTCGGTTTCGAATTACGCGGATATCGAGATCCTTCTCGACGAATATGCCGCGAACTCCGCCGGCAGGGTGACCGTACAGTATGTTGACCCGGTCAAGACGCCGTCCATCCTTACCCAGGTGGATCCCGACGGCATCCTCAAACCCCAGGAGCAGGACTTCGTGGTCTGGTGCGAAGCGAATAAAAAGGCCAAAGTGCTCGGGATGTATGATCTTTATCAGATCGGGTACAACCAGACCACCTATGCCCAGGAGATCCAGGGCGTCACGGCGGAGCAGGCCATCAGCGGCGCTATAAAATATGTGGCGTCCGAGGAGACTCCGGTCGTCTATATGTCGAAGGGCCATGGCGAAACGGACTACACCTCGAATTTTACCTCCATGATCACCCTGATCAAGAATAACAACTTCCTGGTCAAGGACCTCGACCTTCTGACCGCCGGCGTGATCCCCGACGACGCCCGGCTGATCATCATGCTCAATCCCCTGACGGACATCACGGAGACGGAGAAGACCGTATATGATGAGTACCTCAAGAAAGGCCGGTCGCTTCTCGTTATGACCGAATTCGGCAATGCCGCCTATCCGGTGCTCAATGGCCTGCTTTCTGAATACAACATCGAGATTTCCGGCAACCGTGTCCGCGAAGGCGACAAAGACCGCCGCTACCAGGATGACGCCTATTTCTTCGTCGCGGATCTTCCGTCCGGCTCCATTTCCGAGAGCGCGCTGGAGGGGAGGAACCTCCTCAAGAACGCCCGCGCCATCACGGAATTGAAAAATACGAAAGAGTGGATCAAGGTGGAACCGTTCCTCCAGACCGGTTCCACAGGGATCATTGAAGAAAACGGCGATCCGGACAAGGCCGGTGCCGAAGGAGTCGTCACGGTGGGCCTTGCCTGCGAAAACTCCGGTTACATGAACGGCGACACCGTCACCGAACCGGCCAAGGTGATCGTGGTGGGCGCGTCGAGTTTCATGGACGACTCGATCATCCAGACGTTCGGCACCCAGGTCTACAACATCTATTCATTTTATTACGGGCTCAACTGGCTTGCCGATACCGGCGCGAACGACCTGATGATCACCGCCAAGGAACTGCCGTCCTATACGTTATCCGGCGGCAACAATACGTCGTTCTGGATCGCCACGGTCCTTTGCATCATCGTCATCCCCCTCGGCCTTCTGATCGCCGCGCTTGTCGTCTACCGCAGGCGCAAGAACATGTAGGCAGGGGATCTCGATACCAACCGGGGGAACACCAATGAAACAGTGGAGAACCATCATCATTTTTGCATCGGCGCTTGTCGTACTCGTCGTGCTGCTGATCGTCGGCAGCAAGATGAACAAGACCGACGGGACTTCAAGCACCGCGACGCCGACGCCTGCCCTGGATCCGGTGGTCGAGGTCGATGAAAAGGACGTATCCGGCATCCGGATCGAGAATGCAAACGGCGTGGTCGAGCTCAAGGCGTCAAAGGTCATCGCGAGCAGCAGTTCTTCCGCCTCCGGATCAGGGCTTGCCGGCAGTGCGGCAAGCTCGTCGGCTTCGGCCGCCGAGACGATCGAGTGGAGCCTGGTCAAGCCGTCCGGCGTCGCATACAGCGCGTCCGCGCTCAAGCTGAAGACCGATTACCTGCTTAAGATCACGGCGTCGGCGGAGATCAGCACCGAAGGCGGCGACCCGGCCGAATACGGACTGGACGAGCCGTCCGCGACGATCACGATCACGAAAACGTCAGGCGAAGCAGTCACGGTCCTGTATGGTGACAAGACCGTCGGGGACAGCGGCTATTATGTGATGGTCGAAGGATCCCCGCGGATCTGCATGACCAGTTCCTATATCGGGGACGCGGCGATGATCGGCGTCCTGGACCTGATCGACAACAGCATTTTCGGGACTCTCGCCTCCGCGGATCTGACCCGGCTCGATTTTACCCGGAAGAAAGATTCCCTGGCCATCCAGGCGGTCTCCAATCTGGATGCCGATGCCGCCCAGGGCACGGAAGCCACCTGGAAGATCACCTCACCCGTCGCGGTCGCCGCCAGCACGGAGAATTTTCCGAATTTCCTGAAGGAACTCCTGGCCCTCTCGCCGTCTGAATACGTGGAGCTCCATCCGAAGGATCTCGGGAAGTACGGCCTGGATGATCCGGATTACAAGGCTGTGCTCATCACGGCCGATGGACAGAGCGTCATCCTGATCGGCGGCGACGCGGGCGGCGGCGCCAAATACGGGTATACGGATCACACCGACGCGGTGTTCGTCATCAGCGCTTCCGCTTTCTCCTATATCGACATGCCCGCTGTTGACCTGATCGACACGTTTGTCAGCATGACATCGATCTGGGATGTCAGCAAGCTCGACCTCAAGATCGGCGATCTGACCATCGCGTGCGGGATCAAGGACTCGCAGGACAAGTCCGAGGAGTCCGATTTCACTGTCAACGGCAAGGACGCGAACGTGGTCAACAAGGACGAGGACTCCTACTTCCGGAATTTCTACCAGACGATCGTCGGGATCTTCATCGCCGGCCTCGACCCGGCGGCGAAACCGGCCTACTCGGAGGATATCGTGATCCAATACACGATGAAAGCGGACGGTTCCGTCCTTAAATTTACATATGCTCCCAGAGACGCGCAGACCTATTATGTGTTCCGCAACGGGATCTATCTGGGTTTTTATGTGAACAAAGCGGAGTTTTACTCGGAAGTTTCCGGAAACGAAGGTGTCCTGACCAGTTATCAGGCGCTTGCCAAAGCGATCGAGAACCAGGTCGACGGCGTTTACGATTGATCCGGAGACCTGCGGACAGCGTGGGGGTCCCCGTATGAGCAGCGGCAGCGGTCAAAGGGCCGGGATCTATATCCTCATCCTCCTCTCTGTGGTCCTGATGGTCCTGGCGGTAGCCCTGATCGCGGGATTCCCGAAAGACGGCTATGGCGGAAATTCTGCGGCAGACAGCGGTGGCAGCGGGTCCCTCCAGAGCTATTCCTGTGACGCTTCGGAATCCGCCCGGCTGTATCCTCTCGGCAATGGGCTTGTCAAAGTCGGCAAGGACCGCATCTCCTGCCTGGACCTTAAGGGGAACGAAAAATTCGGCGAGCCCGTCACCATGGAAGTCCCGGTTTGCGTCACTTCGGGAAATTACGCGCTTGTGACGGATGCCGGCGGCACCTCGTTCGTGCTGCTGGATCCGGATGGCATCCTCTATCGTTCGACCGCGGACAGCACGATCGACTGTGGCACGGTCAATCCGGACGGTTATGCCGTCATCGTCTGCGACAAGGCCGGCTTCAAAGGGGTCGCCATGGTCCTGGCTCCGAACGGGAGCGAAGTGTTTTCATGGGAATCGGCTGAATCGGGCTATATCCTCTCCGCGGCGGTTTCGCCGGACAGCCGTTCGGTCGATGTCAGCATCTACAATACCGACAGCGCGCAGCCGTACCCGGTCCTCAAACGGTTTTCCATCACGGGGGAAGCCGTCGCGCAATTCACGCCTGACACGGACCAGATGCTGCCGGTCCTTCTTTATTGCGACAATGATCCGGTGATGTGCGGGACCGGCGACATCATCGGCTTTTCTGCACAGCAGCAGCGATACCACACGCAATTTTACAGGATCTATGCCGCAGCCGCGCTCGGGGAAAATGTCCTGGCTGTGGCGAAAGCCAAAGCAGGCGACACCCCGATGCTTTACCGCATCTCTCCCGACGGGACCCGGAGCGAAGGGATCCTTCTGTCAGAAGAAGTCTCGTCGATCGCTGCCCAGGGGAACACGGCCGCGGTGAGCTATGGCACGTCGGTCGTTTGCGTCGATGTATCCAGGATGAACGTGATTTCCCGCGTCTCCCTGAATTCGACGATCCTCCGGGTGGCTCTCGCTCAATCGGGGCGCCAGCTGATCGCCGTCGCGGGAGACGGGGTGGCCCATTTTCTGGTAAAATAGGAGAAAAGCATATCGGAAGGGGACGGAGGTTGATCATGGAAACAGGGACGACGAATAGAGCGGAGATCCCGGAGAAATACAAGTGGGATCTGACGGATATTTTTCCATCGAATGCGGCGTGGGAAGAGGGGATGGCCCGGATTTCCGGGATGACGTCGAAAATCGGGGAGTTCCGGGGACGGCTCGGCGAATCCGCAGGCGTCCTGGCCTGCGCGCTTGACGCCTATGAAGACGGCCAGATGAGCGTTATGGAGCTGTACGCGTTTGCAAGGATGAACAAGGATCTGGACAATTCGGACTCGCTTTACCAGGGGATGTTCGACCGGGTCGTTTCCGAATATTACGGGATGTCATCCGCCATCGCGTTTCTCGAACCCGAAATCGCGACGATCGACGAGGACCTGCTTCGCGGATGGATGAAGAGCGAGGAAGCGCTGCGGAAACACGCGCACTATCTGGACAACATCCTTCGCCACCGGAAGCATATCCTCTCCGAACCGGAGGAAAAGCTCCTGTCGGGGATCGGTCCGGTCATCGAAGGGATCGGAGAATCCTTCTCGATGCTCAACGACCTTGAGCTGGACTTCGGCGAAGTGACCCTGGACAACGGCGATAAGGTACGGCTCACTCACGGCAGGTTCGGAGCCCTGCGCGAGGACAAGAGCCGCACGGTCCGCTCTCAGGCGTATGAGAAGCTGCACACCGCTTTTCGATCCTTCGGCAATACGATCGCATCCATCTACGCGTCGAGCGTCAAGAGCGATGTCTTCATGGCCCGGGCCAGAGGCTTCGATTCCTGCATGGGCCGCGCGATGTTTGCCGACCAGCTCCCGGAACAGATCTACACCAACCTCATCGAGGCGATCCATGCCAGGCTGCCCGCCTTTCACCGCTACCTCAGGCTCCGGCGCCAGGCGCTCGTGCTGGAAGATCTTCACCTGTACGATACGTCCGTTCCGATCGTCCGGGAGACCGACAGGCATTATGATTTCGAGGAGTCGGCCGATATCCTCCGCAAAGGCCTGGCGCCTCTCGGCGGCGATTATCTGCGCGATATCGAAACGATCCTGTCCGGCCGTGCGATCGATGTATACGAGACACCCGGCAAGACCAGCGGCGCCTATGCCTGGGGCACCTACCGCTCGCACCCCTACATGCTCCTCAACTGGAGCGGAAAGCGCAACGACCTGTTCACCCTTGCCCATGAAGCGGGACACTGCATGCATTCCTACTATTCCGTCCGGGAGCAAAGCTATACGGATTCGCAGTATCCGATCTTCCTCGCCGAGATCGCGTCCACGGTCAATGAAAATGTCCTGGAGGAGTACCTGCTGAGGCATTGCGACGTGACGACGCCGGAGGGCGCCGCCGAAAAGGCCGGACTCATCAACTATTACCTCGAGGGCGTCAAGAGCACGGTCATCCGGCAGACCATGTTCGCGGAATTCGAGCTGAAAGTCCATGCCCTCGCGGAAGAAGGCAAGGCGCTGACCGCGGAGGTTCTGACGGGGATCTACGCGGACCTGCTCCGCCTCTATTTCGGCGAGGACGTGGTGATCGACGAATACATGCAATGGGAATGGGCGCGGATCCCGCACTTCTACCGCGCATTCTATGTCTACAAGTACGCGACCGGGTTCTGCGCCGCAGCGGAGATCTCCCGTCAGCTGCTGTCGGATGTCGGGGCGCAGGGACGGTATCTGAAGTTCCTGTCGGCCGGCGGAAGCGATTATCCGGCCGGGATCCTCGGCATCATGGGGATCGACATGACGCAGCCGGACGCCGTGAACGCGACCATGGAGCTTTTCGAGCAGAGGGTGGCTGAACTCGAAAACCTCATCGGCGATTTCATGGTTTGAAGGCTGCCCCTTGTTGTCAAATCTGTAAAAAGTGCTACAATAGGGAATGATTGAAGGTTTCCCGGAACAAAGGGATCATCGAAAGGGAAATCCGGAGGACAGCACGGTGGAAACCGAAATAAAATATCGACTACGAAGCAGGGCAAGTGTAGACGATATCCTTGCCAATGAAGCCATAGCCGATTATACGATGCCCGATTCCAGGGCGGTCCGGTGTTACAGGAATACCTACTACGACACCGGTGACAGGGATCTCGACAGGAACAAGGCGATTTACAGGATCCGCGAGGCGGACGACGGCACGATCACGGCGACCGTCAAGATTTCCAGAAGCGTTTCCGAGGGGCTGCACCAGCGCCAGGAATGGATCGTCACTCAGGAGAACGACGAGCCGGATCTGGATTATTTTCTTCGCAAGGCGGAGAGCGACGGGGATCCGGACGATGCACTGACCGATCTTCTCGGCGGCCTGCGCGGCGAACCCATGGCCGAGGTGTGCTCGACCGGGTTCGAGCGGACGACCGTCCATATCGGGTTCGGCGACACGCTGATCGAGCTGGCGTGCGATGTCGGGACGTACCAGTCCCGGCGCCTCGAGGAGGAATTTTTCGAGATCGAGCTGGAGCTGATCGAGGGGAATGTGAAGGATCTGGTGGAGTTCGGGGAAGAGCTGGAGAAGGTCCTCGACATCGTTCCTGAAAATAAGAGCAAATACGAGAAGAGCATCGAGCTTGCAGACCGTGCGAAAAACCACAGCTGATCCCATTGCGGATTATGATCTGATCATTCTCGGAGCGGGCGCTTCCGGCATGATGGCCGGGATCGCGGCCGCTTCTTTTTTTGCGGAAGAAAAGAACATCGCGCGCATCGTCATCCTGGAAAGGCACCGGTATGCGGGGCGAAAGCTCTGCGCCACCGGAAACGGCCAGTGCAACCTCAGCAACACCCGCGCAGACGCGAAGCATGCGGACCGTTTCTATTACGGGGAAAACACGGAGCGGATCGCGGAGATCCTGGCGGGATTTCCGCCGCCGGAAGCAGTCACTTTTTTTGAAAAGGCCGGTATTCTCTGCAGGACCGAACCGGATGGCAGGATCTACCCCTATTGCGGACAGGCAACGGCAGTCCGCGATGCCCTGGCTGAAAGGCTCGGGGACCTCGGGGTCCGGATCTGCCGCTCCACCGAGGTGACCGGGATCACGCGGGAGAGCGGCCGATTCCTTGTGTCCTGCGAACCGGCGGATCTGCCGGCCGCGAAGCACCGGGAAGAATACGCAAAGCTGGATGGGACACCTCTTTCATCCCTGGCATCCGATGAGACGATCGTCGCTCCTGCCGTGTTCAGAGCCAGGAGGGTGATCCTCGCGCCGGGCGGCAAAGCCTCGGCCGCCCTTTCCTCCGACGGGGTCGGCTATCCGATTGCCGAGTCGTTCGGCCACACCCTGGCGCCGGTCTATCCGGCCATCGTCCGGCTCGAGGCTTCGAGCTACCTGGATAGAGACCTCAGCGGCGTCAAGGCAGAGGCGCGTCTGACGCTGGCGGCTGCGGAACCGGGCGGCGGGGGTAAGGCGCAGGAGCGCAGGACCCTTGCGTCGGAATCGGGCGAACTGCTTTTTACGGCGGACGGGATATCCGGACCGCCGGTCCTCCAGCTTTCCGGGCACATCCGACCCGGTGCCGCGCTTACGGCCGGGGAGGGTGTGGAGACGACTGTCGCACCGGAAGGCGGGTCGCGGATCTACTACGTTTTCGCGGACTTTTTCCCCGATCGCACGAACCGGCAGTTGTCCGACCTTCTGTCCGGGAGGATCCGTTCGCTGCCTCAGCGGAGCGTGGACCGCTTTTTTGACGGCCTGTTGCCGCTCAAGCTTGCCCGCGCCGCCGCGATGAAGGTATTCGGAGCCCATTCGGGGCGGCTGATGATGTCCGTGACGCCGGTCGACATCGCCCTGGCGATCACAGTCCTCAAAAACCTGCCTTTTCTGGTCACCGGTACGGCGGGATGGGACAGCGCGCAGGTCACCGCGGGCGGCATCCGGCTCCGCGAGATCGATTGCCGGACCATGGAATCGGCGCTATGCCCCGGATTGTATTTTTCAGGCGAGATTCTGGATGCCACCGGGCTTTGCGGCGGGTTCAACCTGCAGCTTGCCTGGGCGAGCGGGCATACCGCCGGGATCTCCGCGGCACGGTCGATCCTTGCGGAGACGACATGAAAATCACACTGGAACAGATTCGCTGTCCCGTCGGAAGCGGCGATGCCTTTTTCATGCGGGAGGTCCTGGCTGCATTGTCCCGGACCGCTGCCGGCCATCCGGAGTCGGCCGCCATCCGCGAGGCCGCGGCCCGGTGCAGATCAGGTCCGCCGTTCGGTCCCGCGCCGGGCGGTTCCGCGCCAGACGGATTGGACATCCGGGTCACGCGCAGGACGACCGATGCACGTAAAAAATCGGATCTTTTCTTTGTCTACAACGTTGATGTCTATATCGGCGAACAACCGCCGCCGGATTTTGAGCAAAGCCTTCTTGGCAATCGCGCGGCCGTCCGGACCCATGCCGGACCCGCGCGGGAGGTGCGCCCCGTTATCGCGGGATTCGGGCCGGCCGGCCTGTTTGCGGCGCTGTACCTTGCGCGGGCAGGCTTCCGGCCGCTCGTGATCGAACGGGGGCGCGCGATGGAAGAGCGTGTCCGGGATGTCGCGGATTATTGGCGCGAAGGCCGGCTCGATCCGGTGTCCAACGTCCAGTTCGGCGAGGGCGGCGCGGGAACGTTTTCGGATGGAAAACTGACGACCGGGATCCGGGATGCCCTGCTGCAGGCCGTGCTCGAGACGTTTGCCGATGCCGGCGCGCCCCGCGCGATCCTGTACAGTGCCAATCCGCATATCGGTACGGATATCCTGCGCCCGGTCATCGTGACGCTGCGGGAGCGCATTCAGGAACTCGGCGGGGAGATCCGCTTTGAGACGGCGCTCACCGGGATCCGGACCGAAGAAGGAAAGCTGGCCGGGATCACGGTCATGCATCGCGGAGAAGAGGAAGCGCTGGATGCGCGGCATCTGATCCTGGCCATCGGCCACAGTGCCAGGGATACGTTCCGGATGCTATCGGGGTCAGGCGTATCCCTGTCGGCGAAATCGTTTGCGGTCGGGATGCGCATCGAACACCATCAAAAAGAGATCGACCGTGCCCAGTTCGGGATGCACGGGGCGGACATCATGCGCCTGCTGGGACCGGCTTCCTACAAGCTGGCCTGCCATCTCGGGTCGGGACGATCGGTCTATACCTTCTGCATGTGCCCCGGAGGCCGGGTCATCGCCGGAGCTTCGGCGCCGGGACAGGTCGTCACGAATGGCATGAGCGACTGCGCGCGTTCCGGCGCCAACGCGAACAGCGCGCTGCTGGTCAATGTCACGCCGGAAGATTTCAGGCATATGCCGGGGCCGGAGGATCCGCTGGCCGGGATTTTATTCCAGGAAAAATGGGAGCACGAGGCCTTCCGGGCCGGAGGGCTCGACGGCCGGGCACCGGCGCAGTACCTCGAGGATTTCCTGTACCGGGGCGGTCCTGCGGGACATCGCGCCGGAGCCGATGCGGACCGCGTGCGGCCGACCTATGAACCCGGCGTCGTTTTCACCGATCTGGACACATGCCTGCCGGAATTCATCCTGTCCTCCATCCGGGAAGCGCTTCCGGAGTTCGGGCGGAAGATCCGTGGCTTTGATGCGCCGGGGGCTCTGCTGACCGGCATCGAGACCAGAAGCTCCTCGCCGGTCCGGATCTCGCGGGGCCCCGAACGGATGTCGAACATCGCCGGGATCTACCCGTGCGGCGAAGGGGCAGGCTACGCGGGCGGGATCATGTCCGCCGCGATCGACGGGATCCGCAGCGCGATGGCATGTGCAGAAAATACAGGCGCCGTTTTCCGCTGAAGTTGAAAAGAAAGACCTGCCGGTCAGGAATCGTCGTTCTCCGGCCTTCGGAGCAGCATGGCGCGGATCACCGCATCGTCGCCGTACCGGCCGCGGATCTTGTCGATGGCCTTCTCGATATCTTCCTTTTTCCCCGGATGCCCGGGCTGGTCAAACAGGGAAAGCTGAACGGGCGAGCGGTCATCCTCGATCTTGCTGACCCGGATGCCGAGCGAGCGCAGCGGCTTGCTGCGTCCGGGCTTCCAGTGCTCGTGAAGCAGCTGCATGGCGGCTTCGAGCAGGTCGCCCGACACGCAGGTCGCTGCCGGAAGTCCGCGCTGCCGCTCGCAATGCTCGAGATCGCATGTCCGCATGCTCAGCGTCACCGTGCGCCCCCGGACGCCGTGTTCGCGCATCCGGTGCGCCACGCTCTCGGCCAGCCCGGCAAGCACGGTCTTGGCATCCTCGTAGCTGAGGACATCCTGCGGGGTCGTCGTGCTGTTGCCGATGCCCTTGGCCTGCACGTTTTCCCATTCTTTATCCACCCGGCCGCCGTCCATGCCATTCGCGTACGCCCAGAGCGTGTGGCCCCACTTGCCGAAATCCCGGGTCAGAAACGACTCGTCCAGCGCGGCAAGCCGGCCGATCGTATTCACCCCGATCCTGCGGAGACGGCCCGCGGTATGACGCCCGACAAAAAGGAGATCCTCCACGGGGAGCGGCCAGACAAGCTCCCGGTAATTCTCCCGGGTGATCACGGTCGTCGCGTCGGGCTTGCGCATATCGCTGCCGAGCTTGGCGAAGACCTTGTTCCACGAAACACCGACCGACACGGTAAGACCGAGTTCGCCGCGCATCGCGCCGCGGATATCGTCCGCGATCTTCGGCCCGCTGCCCAGCAGCATCGTGCTCCCCGTGACGTCAAGCCAGCATTCGTCGATGCCGAACGGCTCGATGATATCGGTGAAACGCTCGTAGACCTGCCGCGCCAGGCCGGAAAACTTCACATAGCGGGACATGTCCGGCGGGACGATCACCAGGCCCGGACATTTGGCCTTCGCCTCCCAGATCGGCTCCGCGGTCCGGACGCCGAACGCCTTGGCCTTCTGGTTCTTGGCCAGGATGATGCCGTGGCGCTTCTCGACGCTGCCGCCGACCGCGACCGGCAGGTCCCTCAGCTCCGGCCTGTACAGACATTCGACCGAGGCGAAGAAGTTGTTCAGGTCGCAGTGGAGGATGACCCTGTCATCCCCGCCCGGCGGGCAGATCCGGATGTCGCCCGAATTCCCCGGCATGCCGAACACCGTATCACCTCCGACAAAAAGAACAAACGTTCGATTCCATTATGGCACCGCCTTCATGCCATGTCAATACGGTAAAAGATCATCGTCAGAAGATCATTCGGACGGTTCCGCGCGCGGCCGCACCGGAGGATCGCCGGGCGTCAGACGGCGGTATTCGCGCGGAGAAACCCCGGTCCTGCTTTTAAAAAGATCCGAAAAGTGGCTGAGATCGGGCATCCCGACCGACTCCGCGATCTCGGAGACCGGAAGAGGCGTCCGGCGCAGCAGCTCGCACGCCTTGCCGATCCGGAACCGGATCAGGTATTCCTTCGGCGAAACGCCGGCTTCCCGGATGAACGCCCTGAACAGCGCGGTCCGGTCGATCCCGATATGCCTGCTCAGCCATGCGATCCCGATCCGGTATGGATAGCGGAGCTCGATATATTGGACCGCCTTTTGAAACGAATCGCGCGAACCGGACGGATGCGGGATTTTCTCCCTGTGATCAGGGGCATGTTCCGCCTGAAGGAGATGGAAGATCATATAAAGCGACGCAAGGCATCCCGGGTCGCAGCCGCCATGCGCTGCCGCGATGCCGGACATCTGGCTGAAAAGGGCGGCCATCCGGTCCGGAAAGCCGGTATGGACGACCGGACGGCGCTCATCAAAGCCGGCGTCGGCGAGAAGCCTTAGCGCCCCGCTCCCTGCGAATCCCGCCCAGCAGTAGATCCACGGATCGCTGTCATCCGCGCGGTAATAGGTCCATTCGGAAGGGCGGATGAGGAAAAGATCGCCGCGGCCGATGCGGAATGTTCCGTGCGGGTTCCGGAAAATCCCGCTTCCCGCGGTCACAAAATGGATCAGATAATGGTCCCGGATGGCCGGACCGAAAAAGTGGGCCGGCTCGCACTCTTCGTACCCCATCGTGATCAGGCCGAGATCGTACCGGGCGCTTTCCGGATCATGGACATTGTAATAAATGCTGCGCCGTTCCATCGGATCGTGCCGCCTCCTGCGCCTCGATCCATTATAACATGAGCGGGAATAATCGGACGAAAAACCGCACCATGGGGACCGATTTGCAACATAAGCGGAAAAATCGGCAACATGGGCGACGGAAAACGCTCTCCGGCTGTGGTATAGTGGTCCTGCGGAATGATGATGATACAGAAGGGAATGCATATATGGTCAAGATCACATTTCTCGGAGCAGGAAGCACGGTTTTTGCGAAAAACGTACTGGGAGACGTCATGCTGACGCCGGAGATCCGGGATGTCGAGATCGCGCTGATGGACATCGATCCCGTCCGGCTGGAGGATTCGAGGATCATGCTCGAGAAGATCCGCAACGAGACGGGGAGGGAGGACATCCGCGTCAAGGCATTCGCCGACCGCAGGAAGGCGCTGCGCGGCGCGGGATATGTCATCAACGCCATCCAGGTCGGAGGGTATGATCCCTGCACGATCACGGATTTCGAGATCCCGAAAAAATACGGATTGCGGCAGACGATTGCGGATACGCTCGGGATCGGCGGGATTTTCAGGGCTCTCCGCACGATCCCCGTACTGGAGGATTTTGCACGCGACATGGCCGAAGTCTGCCCCGGCGCCCTTCTGATCAATTACAGCAATCCGATGGCGATGCTGTCGGGATACCTGCAGCGGCATACCGGCATTCGTACGGTCGGCCTGTGCCACAGCGTCCAGGTCTGCGCACCCGGGCTGCTGAAGATGCTGAAAATGGAAGACCGGATCGAAGGCATGCGATGGAAGATTTCCGGGATCAACCACCAGGCCTGGCTTTTGGAGATCGCCGACCGCAGCGGCCGGGACCTGTACCCGGAGATCCGGGAGCGCGCGGAACGCGCCCTGGCCGGTGATCCGGAATTCGAGGCCGGCTATGACCTTGTGAGGCTCGACCTGATGCTGCGGACCGGCTTCTACAACACCGAATCATCCGAGCATACCGCGGAGTACGGCCCCTGGTACATTAAGAGCCGTTATCCGGAGCTGATCGGACGCTTCCATATCCCGCTCGATGAATATCCGCGCCGCTGCATCAGCCAGATCGAAGGCTGGGGCAACATGCGGAAAGAGATCATCGGAGGGAAGGCGATCGGCCACCGCAAATCCCACGAATTCGCGGCGTATATCATCGGCGCGGCCGAAAGCGACGTCCCGTATCGGATCCACGGGAATGTCCTCAACACCGGGCTGATCCCCAACCTGCCGTCGGAAGCCTGTGTCGAAGTGCCGTGCTTTGTCGACCGCAACGGGATCAATCCCTGCCATGTCGGCAATCTTCCGGAGATCTGCGCAGCCATCAACCGCACCAACATCAATGTCCAGCTCCTTACGATCGAAGCGGCCCGGACGCGGAAGAAAGACCTGATCTACCAGGCGGCCATGATGGACCCGCACACCGCCGCGGAGCTGTCCCTCGACGACATCCGGTCCCTCTGCGACGACCTGATCGAAGCGCACGGCGGCTGGATGCCCGCATTCAAAGGCTGACGTCCGGCCGGCACGCGGCTGCCGCGTCCGTCCGCGTGATAGATCGCCAAGAGACTTATCTCCAGATCAGCCAGATCAGGATATAGCCGGTGGCGACGGCAGACAGGGTGAAGGGAACGCTGATTTTCATAAACTGCCCTGTCGTGACTTCGTACCCTGACTTGCGCAGGATGCCCTGGCCCGCAATGTTCGCGGAAGCCCCGATCGGGGTCAGGTTGCCGCCCAGTGTCGCTCCGGTCAGCAGGCCGAAATACAGGATGGTCGGGTCGATACCGCCCATCCGGGAGGCGATGGCGGCCGTCACCGGAAGCATCGTGGCAACATAGGGGATATTGTCAATAAAAGCCGAGAACAGCACCGACGCCCAGACGATCAGTGTATACATGAGGAAAAGGTTGTTTCCGCTGATCTGCACGAAGATCCGGCTGATCGCGTCCACCACGCCGGCTTCCGTGATGGCACCGATGACGACGAAAAGGCCGACCAACAGGAGCAGGGTCATGTAGTCGATGTCGCGGATCGCCGCGGCGGCGATCTTGTGTCCTTTCGACCGGAATATCTCACGCAGGATCCCGATCACGAAAAGGCTGATGCATATGATCCCGTTGATGGATGCGGGCTTTATGAAAACAAGAGATCCGCTTCCTGCCATCGGGATCGTGAAGGACTGCGGGACGAACGATGCAAGGATCAGCAGGACGACCGTCCCGAGCAGCAGGTAGGTCGGGAAATAATCCTCGACCCGTGTGCGCTCATCGATCTGGATTTTCTGATTGTCCCTGCGGAAAACGACAAGCAGGACCAATGTCGCGACGAGAGCGCCCGCTTCCACGACCCAGAACATGCCGAACCGGCCTTTGAAAAAGAAGAAATCCAGAAAGTCCATGCCGGCGTAGCCGCCGAGCAGGATCGACGTGGTGTCGCCGACCAGGGTCGCCGCGCCCTGCAGGTTGGATGCGATGGAAATCGCGATGATGCTTGACACCGGGGAGATTCCGAGCTTCTTCGCGATCGTCATGGCGACCGGGGCGACCATCAGGACGGTCGCTACATTGTCGACGAACGCGGAAATGATGCCGGCAAACAGGGATAGCGCGATGATTGCCCATTTCACGCTCGGCATCCGGTTGATGATGATGTCGGCGAGCATCGACGGCATCTTCGACTCGATGAAAAGATAGACGATCCCCATCGTTCCCATGATCATCATGATGACATTCCAGTTAACGGCGGACAGGATCTTGTCAAGAGGCATGATCCCCAGGGCCACGAAGGCCGCCGCAGAAGCCAGGGCGACATACGCCCGGTATTTCGGAAGGAAGAGCAGCAGCACATAAGTGGCAAGAAAAAGGATGAGCGCAGTGATCATGGTGTTCATGGTGCAAAGTCCCCCGTCGGTCCGATTGTCCGGACCGCGGCGCGGATGACAGGCGGGAAGCCCGGACTCTCCTGTGATTCTAGTCCATGGCAGGCATTCTGTCAAATGAAATCGCGGGGAGGGTAAATGCGGGAAAACGCGGGAAAACGCGGAAAGCGCAGCGCCTGCGGAAGCCGGCTGCCTTTTAAAAGAAGCCGCAGGTCACCGTCCCTCCTTTGAAATCGGCATACAGATTCAGCGGCTTGCCGCTCTGCATCTCATAGACCCTGATGATTCCCGGCGGCAGTCCTTCCGCGTATGCGTCTCCGATATCCGCGGGAACCATCCCGTGCCAGAAATCCTTGCGGAAAACCGTCTGGCTTCGCCCGGTGCCGGGCATGATCGCGACATAGAACATCTCCGACTCCACAAGATCCTGGAAAAGGTGGCTGCCGAACGAGAGTTCCGGCACAAACCCGATATCGGCATCCTCGTATTCGCAGAGGACCTTGAAGTTCGAAATGTCCGAAAAGCGGACCGGCACCCCCAGTTCGGGAGACGATGTGCCGATGCGGCCGGGACTGATGAGCATCAGGTCCATGCCGCTGTCCTTGTAATGCCGGTTGATCCGGCCGATGGCATCCGCCGCCAGACTTTTCCTATTGTAAGGCAGCGCGCCATATGCCCCGGCATCCACGACGACGGCCGCGCCGATCCCGATTTTCGCGCTGTTTCCCATGAATGTACCGTGCACCCTAAACAGGATATTGCCCGCGGAGGCCTTCGGCGGCCGAAGCCCCAGGGTCTCCTGCCAGACATACAGGGGCCTGCATTGGAGGAGATTGATCACGAAGGAGCCCTCCGCGCTGAAATTGACCGTGAACTCGATGTCGACCGGCGTGCCGTACCGCTGCTGAAGGACGGCCAGAATGCCCTTCATCAGGTCCATGAGCTTTTTCATCCGTGCGACACCCCGGCACGAGATGAACAGGACAGGCCGGTAACGGCCGGCGTCACCGAGGGTCCTCTCTGCGGCGGTGTCGTGTTCGCAGATGATATCCGTATACCATTGAGGCAGAGTGGGAATCAGGTCTTCGACCGGCAATTCCTCGAACGTGTTGGAACGCAGATTGATCGCATCCAGATAATGCTGGGAAAAACGGTGCCGGTCCGCCTCGCTCTGATACGTCGTGCTCTCGGGCCTATCCAGGTTGACAAGCCGCGGGTAATCCCTGCCGGTCCGGTCTACAGCCTTCGTCCCCAGGCCGGCGACCAGGCGCAGCAGGCCGGCATCGGAGCGAAGCTGACCGCTCCAACGGTAGAGGCTGTAGGAAAATCCGACCCCGGCCGCGCACGGCATGTAGTGATCTCCGAACCGCGTCCCGCTGACACGCTGTACCAATACCGCCATCTGCTCGTCCGCGCCGGCCATCCCCCGTTTCCTCCGGTACTCCAGCGCGGAACGGTCCATGGTGCTGGCGTATACGCGCCGGACCGCGTCCTCGAAAAAGCGGAGCCGGTCCTCCGGGCTGACGGCATTCGCGCAGAAAACCGACTCGTATTTGCCGGCGAAAGCGCTGCCGAAGCTATCCTCGAGAAAGCTGCTGGAGCGGACGATGATCGGGATCTGCCCGAAATATTCAAGCATGCGGCTGAATTGTGCGCGGATCGCGGGCGAAAAATGCCCGTTCAGGATCGCATCCGACAGCTCTTTCCCCGAAGCAAAATAATCCTCTTCGCCGCGTCCCTTCCTCCGCAGGCTCCACAATCCATTCTCAACCAGGAAGGAATAGAATACGTCGGTGCCGATATAGAACGAATCGTGAGGCTCCATGAAAGGAGCGGCTT
>CAZDPQ010000017.1:0-30976 GCA_964507305.1 uncultured Oscillospiraceae bacterium | reverse complement strand
AAAGCGTGCCCCGGCAGCTGTTCCAAAGCCCTGCCGAGGCGTGCTTTCACTTCATTCTGCCCGATGAGGGCGCTAAAACCGGCCATTACATTTTTTCGAAGTGTTCGACATTGAGAACGAACACCGTGGCGCCACCCACCATGACCTCGACCGGATACGGGATGTACGCGCCGCCGATCGCCGCCGGCGTGACATTGGTATTGATAGCGGCTTTGCGGCTGCTGGAGAACCTGCGTATGATATCCAGGACTTCCTGCAGCTTGTCATCGTCAACCACGATCATCAGCGTGGTATTGCCGGACCGCAGGAATCCGCCTGTGGAATTGAGCTTGGTGACCCTGTGGCCGCTCTTGTTCAGCTCGGCCATCAGCCTGGGATTGTCCTCATCGTTCACAATCGCAAATACCAGTTTCATCTTGTACTACCTCCTTGAAAATTCTGTATATCGCTTCCGCGTTCGCGTATTTCTCATTTCGCGCGTCGATGATCCTGAACCGGTCCGGCTCCGCCGCGGCAAGAGCCAGATAGCCCTCGCGCGCCCGGCGCATGAAATCGTGATCCTCGCTGTCGAGCCTGTCGGTCCCGCGCTTGCGGACGGACAGCCGCGCCTGCGCCGCGTCCGGATCGAGATCCATATAAAAGGTCAGATCCGGCCGGACACCGGATGTCGCGTACCGGTTCAGCCACTCCGCGGTCTGCGCACCGAGCCGCCTGCCGTAGCCCTGGTATGCGGTGGAGGAATCCGCGAAGCGGTCGCACAGCACGATCCGGCCTTCCGCGAGGGCCGGCGCGATCACATCGCGGACATTCTGCGCCCTGGCCGCCTCGAACAGCAGCAGCTCCGTCTCGGGCGCCATCCCGGTGTTGACCTTGTCCAGAAGGATCTCCCGGATCGCTTCGCCGATCGGCGTACCGCCGGGCTCCCGGATCAGAATGACCGGATATCCCTCGGCCTCGATCCTCTTGCGGAACAGCTCGATCTGGGTGGATTTGCCGCAGCCGTCTATGCCCTCGAACGATATGAACAAGCCCCTCATCGATCCGCTCCCAACCGGAAATCCTGATTTAATTATACCTTAATTGCCCGAGGAATAGTATATGATATATTATCTCGAAAAACAATCAGAACATATGTTTGCTTTTCACGTTTTCCGGTTGTATAATAATGTTGAAGAAAGATGGCCGGCGGCGCGTCAGCAGCGGCATTTCACGGACCGGCGGAGGGGAGGGATCCATCTGGACCTGATGCAGAAGCTCACCATCCTCGGGGAAGCGGCACGATACGATGTCTCCTGCTCTTCCAGCGGCTCGTCCCGGGGCCGGCACGCCTCCCTCGGCCCGGGTCCGGCGTTCGGCGGTCCCGCGCCGGGCGGGATCTGCCATTCCTGGTCCGATGACGGAAGGTGCATTTCCCTGCTCAAAGTCCTGCTGACCAACCACTGCGAATACAACTGCGCCTACTGCGCCAACCGGAGAGACAACGACCGTCCGCGGGCCGCCTTCACGCCGCAGGAGCTTGCCGCGCTGACGATGGAGTTCTACCGGCGCAACTACATCGAAGGGCTGTTCCTCAGTTCCGGCGTCGTCCGCAGTCCTGATCACACGATGCAGCTCATGATCGAAGTCCTGACACTTCTCCGCGGAACGTATAACTTCGACGGGTACATCCATGTCAAGACGATCCCCGGCGCATCGAAGGAAGCCGTCTATGAGATCGGCTTTCTGGCGGACCGGGTCAGCGCCAACATCGAATTCTGCCATCCCGAGACCCTCCGGCTGCTGGCTCCCGAAAAGAGCCGCGAAGCGATCCTCGCGCCGATGGCAACCATCCGGGAACGCCGCGCGGAATATGCCGGCGACAGCCTCCGGAGCGGTTTTTCCTCCCGCTTCGTGCCCGCGGGCCAAAGCACCCAGCTGATCGTGGGGGCGGCCGGCGAAAAGGATTACCATATCCTCCGGCTGTCCGAGAGCCTGTACCGCCGATACGAGCTCAAACGGGTCTATTATTCCGCCTACATCCCCGTCAACAGCCATCCCGCCCTTCCCGCCCTCACCTATTCCCCGCCGCTCCTGCGGGAACACCGCCTGTACCAGGCGGATTTCCTGCTGCGGTTCTATCGGTTCGATGCCGCCGAGATCCTTGACCGCGACCATCCCGACCTTGACGCCGAGGTGGACCCCAAGTGCTCCTGGGCGCTGCGGAATCCGGCGTTTTTCCCCGTCGAGGTCAACCGCGCGTCCTATGCCGATCTGCTCCGGGTCCCGGGGATCGGCGTCCTATCGGCCAAACGGATCATCGCGGCGCGCCGCTCCGGCAGGCTCGGGTTCGAGGATCTGCGGAAAATGGGGGTCGTCCTGAAGCGTGCGGTCTTTTTCATCGAATGCAGCGGAACGTACCACGCACCGAGGCGGCTTACTTCCGATGAATTGCGCAGCGCGCTGGCCGACCGGCGGGGAAAGATGATGGCGTCGCCTTTGCAGATGAAACTGGAGGACCTGGATGTTCTACGTGTATGACGGCACCTTTGAAGGATTTCTGACCGCGACGGCCGAGCTGTTCCGCAGCGAGCGCGGGGCAGGCATTTACGGCGGGCTTTCGGGTGTCTGCCGGGAGTCGGAGATCCGCCCGATGCTTCCGTTCGTCCATGTCCGGACGGACGAGGGGATCTGCGGCGCGTTCGGCGGCTACCTGCTGCGCCATTTCGGCAGGGACATGCCGGAATGCGTATACCGCGCCTTCCTGTCCGGCCTTCCGGGGATCGAGGATGCGATCGTCGGGTATATCCGGCTGTCACGCAGTGTCCGGGAGGATCCGATCGGCAGGCTGCAGGACGACTGCGTGCGGGCTGTTGCCGGTGCGGCGCGGCGTACCGGGCGGGAAGCGCACAGGTATACCGGCCTGCTCCGGTTCCGCCGGCTCACTCCCCTCTCGTCTCCTCGGTCCGATTCCCGGGGTGCGGGCCATCCGGACAGCGGGGTCTATTTTGCCGAATTCGAACCGGAAACCGACTGCCTTCCGCTCCTGGGAGATCATTTTGCCGTCCGGTTCGCCGGACTTCCGTTCATGATCGCGGACCGCAGGCGCAGCCGCTGCCTGATCCACCCCGCCGACGGAGAGTGGTCCATCGCCGGAACCGGTCCGGAGCTTGCCGGACTGGCAGTCTCCGACACTTTCTACGAAGAGCTCTGGAAAAAATACTTCAAATGCCTGGCGATCCCGGACCGGATCGATCCCGCGCTCCAGGCTTCGAACATGCCGAAAAAATACTGGAAATACCTGGTTGAAAAGCCCGCGGGCACCGGCAGCGGATGACCCGTCTTCCGGAAATCGGGACCGTCCGCGGCGGTCGGAAATGATATAATATCCATATGCAGATTCGAAAGGGGGATGATCCCGTGAGAAAAAACATATCGAATATCCTGTGGGGGCTTCTATTTATCGGCGCAGCGGCCGGGCTTGCCGGCAACATCCTGGGATACTGGGATTTTACGGTGTTCTTTCCTGGCTGGTGGACGGTTTTCCTGATTGTCCCGGCGCTGATCGCCATGGTCCGCGAAGGCATCCGGACCGGCAACGCCATCGTGCTCGTCATCGGCATCCTGTTCCTGCTGGATGCGCAGGAAGTGATCCCGGACAACATGCTGTACAAGTTTCTGGGCCCTGCGGTCCTTCTGGTCATCGGGATCGCGATCATCGCCAAAGCCTTCGTCAAGACCGGCGGCAAGGCATACTCGGACAACAGCGAAGATCATCCCGATTATTTCGCCCTGTTCAGCGGGACGAAGGTGCGCAACCGTTCGGAGCATCTGACGGGCGGAAGCGCGGTTGCGATTTTCGGCGGCAATGAGATCGACCTGAGCGAAGCGGTCCTGCAGGAGGACATCGTTTTTACCGTTACATCGATTTTCGGCGCCAACGAGATCGTGGCTCCTCTGGGCGCAAAGGTCGAAATGCGCGGGGTCCCGGTCTTCGGGGGAAATGAGAACAAAGCCCGGTCCTCGGCCGATCCGCAGGCGCACAGGATCACGTTCATCTGCACCTCCGTGTTCGGCGGATCGGAGATCAAATAAGCGCCTTTGAGTCTTCCCTTCAAGGCTGGACTTCCCTGCGGCCGGCCCTGCGCGGGCTTCGGGCTTATGTCCGCATGAAGAAAACCACGCCCGTGAAGTGCAGGATCGCCCCCGCGTTTACGAAAAAGTGAAAAATCATGTGGGAGAACTTGAATTTCAAGGCGTAAAAAATGCATCCGAGCGTATAGCAGATGCCGCCCGCCAGGATCAGCCAGAAGAGCCGGGGCGTGGCATTTGCGATGAATGCAGGGAAAAAGAGGGCCACCGACCACCCCATGATCAGATAGACCGGGACGGACAGGAGCCGTGATTTCTGCCACAGGAGGGTCTTGATGAGGATGCCGGCCAGCACCATGCTCCACTGGATGCTGACCAGGATGATCCCGCGGACCCCGCCGATGACGGAAAGGGCGATCGGAGTGTAGGTCCCCGCGATTGCGAAAAAAATGGCGATATGGTCGAGCTTGTTGTAAACGACCTTGTGGGTCGTGCGGCGGATCGTCGAGTGGTAGGCGGCGGAGATCGCGAACATCAGGAACAGGCAGATGCAGAAGACGGATGTGCCCGCGGCGTCGAGAACGGCGCTGCCGCCTCCGTTCAGATAGGCATGGATCACGGCGAACGGAAGAAGCAGCAGCGTCAGCAGCGCCATCACGCCGTGGGTGACCGAATTGCCGATTTCCTCCCCGAATGATTCATCATTTCCGAAGGACTCGTCTCTCCTGCGCTGCGGAATATCCCGGATGTCCGTAAGGGATCGTGCCATGGTGCCTCGCTTTCGCATCCGCCCGATGCGGATTTTATATGTATCAAAGGATCGTTAGACATAGTTAACATTACTATATGTAAATATATTATATATTATACGATAAAGTTTGTAAAGTCATTTTGCGCGATCCGCGGCACATACTTGATCTGCCGGGAGAGTGTCTTCCGGGAAGTCCGGCGCGCGGGAAGCAGACCGGATCAGGCCGGATCGGCTGTCGTGAGGATGACGAAGGCGATCCCCGATGCCAGAGACAGTTCGGCCTCTGCATTCTGCGGATGTCCGGCGGATGGAACGGTATTGCTGACCGCTTCGGTTGAGCCGAACGCGACGGCGCGGTCCAGCAGCGGGTATTCAAGATTGCGGATCGTCAGGCCTGCGAGATCTCCGTTCACGGGAACGATGGAGATGACATCCTGTCCTTCCCTCAGTCCTGCCAGCGGCAGGGTCAAAGGAGAATTGCCGGCCGTGAGCGTGTGCATGAAGGTCACGCCGTCGGTCAGCAGGCACGGAATGCCGCGGCCTGCGATGGATGCGGCCATCATCTGGTTGGCCAGGACGTGGTCGGGCCGGCTGCCCGTCGCGCCGATGAAGGCAAGCCTGTCGCATCCGAAGGAAAGAGCGGCTTCCGCGGCGATCCCGCTGTCGGTACGGTCCTTGCGGGTGCCGAACCGGCGGATCTCGATGCTCCGGTCGTCCTGCGTGCTGCGCAGAAGCTCCTCCGGGATGGAATCCATATCGCCGGCAAGCAGGTCCGGACGGATGCCCAGCCGGTCCAGATGGCGCATGCCGCCGTCCGCCGCCACGACATAACCGGCGCCGGAGCAGATCTCCCGGAGCCTGCCGGTATATTCGCAGTGCCCGCTCAAGGCGATCAGGCCAAGCATCTGCGCATCTCCCGGATCGCTTCCGCGGGATTTTCGTGTGAAAAGACGGAATTCCCCGCGACGATCGCATTGGCTCCCGCCTGATAGACTGTGCGGATATTCCGGACGCTGATGCCGCCGTCCACCTGAAGATGGGCGTCGATGCCCCGTTCGTCCATGGTGCGCCGCAGCCCGGCGATCTTGGACGTCATGGTCTCAATATAGGACTGCCCGCCGAATCCCGGGTTGACGGTCATGAGAAGGACAAGATCGACAAATGGCAGGATCTCATCGAGGACATGTGCCGGCGTAGCGGGATTGAGAGCCACCCCTGCGCTCAGGCCCAGGTCCCGGATGGATGTGACGACCCTGTGCAGATGCGTGCAGGCCTCGGCATGGACCACGATCTGATCCGCCCCGGCTTCCGCGAAATCGCTGACATACCGGCCCGGATCGACGATCATCAGGTGCACGTCCAGCGGGAGATCCGTGCATTTGCGGATCGCTTTGATCACGGGAATACCCAGCGAAAGGTTCGGCACGAAAACGCCGTCCATGACATCGATGTGGATCCAGTCGGCGTCTGCGGCGATCCCGTTGATCTCCTCGCCGAGCCGCGCGAAATCCGCGGAAAGGACCGACGGGCAGATGATCGCACTCTTGTCCGTCTGCCTCTTATATTCCGAATACTTCTGGATCATATCCTCGCCCTCCTGTGGCATGGCGGGATCAGCCGGTGCGTCCGGCGTCATCCGCCTGTCTTCTGAAAATCCGGTAGCGCGCAAGTCTGCCGGGCTCCACATCCCCCTCGCCGACCGCGCAGCCCTTTTCGCCGATATGCCTGCAGCTGGCGAACCTGCAGTGGTCCGCAGCCTGCAGGATCTCCGGGTACGCCCGCAGGACTTCCTCTCCCGTCACGCCGGCTTCGATGATCTCAAGGACCGAGAAGCCGGGCGTATCCGCGATGAACCCTCCGTCAAAGGGCATGACCTCGGAATGTTTTGTCGTATGCCTGCCCTTCCGGTTCTTGCCGCTTACCGATCCGACATCCATGCGGTCCGATCCGATGATGCGGTTGAACACGGTCGATTTTCCTACGCCGGACTGCCCCGCGAACGTGATCGTCCTGCCCCGGACCAATTCGCGGAGCTCCGCCATGCCGCCATCCTCCGCAGTCCGTCCGCCGAGGATGATCACCCGGTAGCCGGCAGATCCGTAGACCGACCGGATGGACTGCGCCGCCGCGGGGTCGAGATCGGCCTTCGTCACGCAGATGGCGGCTCCGATGCCGGACTTCGCACTTAATATTATCATTTTTTCGATAAAATAGAAATCCGGAGGCGGCTGCGCGGCCGAAACCGTGACAAGGACCAGGTCGAGGTTCGCCAGCGCGGGCCGCGGCAGGAAATTCCGCCTGGGGACGATGGAGTCGATGCAGTACGGGATGTCAGGATCTCCGCTCAAGGAAAGGGTGATCCGGTCGCCGGGATAAGGGATCGTCCCGCCCCTGCGCAGGATGCCCCTTGGTTTCGCGTCGATCTCCGTCCCGTCGTCGCGCAGGATGCGGTACATGCCCCCGACACCTCGGAGGATCCTGCCCGAATCGGGATTTCCGCTTCCCGCTGACGGATCAGCCATCGGAGCTTGCGGAGGATCCCGCCGAAATGCCTGACGGCGTGCCGCCCGAATCGGCCTGCGGCGTCGGGGAAGGGCTCGGCGAAGGAGAGGGCGATGGCGACGGGGTGGCTGTCACCACCGGCAGCTTCGAATTCTGATAGTCCTCGTAGCTGCCCAGCGTGAGGATCACTCCGGTGAGGGCCTTGACCTCCGTGCCGGGCGCCGGGTCGATCCCGATGACATACTGACGGTCCTCCGGAAGGTTCGGGTCGCTCCCCAGAAGCGCCTCCGAAGCAACTTTCAGAAAATTCTCCTCGATGAGCGTGAGCGCTTCCGCCCTGCTTTTACCGAGTACATCGGGGATCGTCACGTTGATCAGGCCGTCGCTGACGACAAGGGTGACGTCGCCGCCGCGCGGGACATCATTTCCGGGTCCCGGGATCGTTTCGATCACGTTGTCCTTGGCCATTTCGCCGCTCAGCTGCTTTACGACCGTGACCTTGAGTCCGAGCACCTGGGCAAGCTCGCTCTCCGCGAGCTTGTAATTTTTACCGCTGTAATCCGCAAGACGGACCGTATCTTTGCCGCTGCTGACCTTGAGCGTGATCGTCGACGCGCCACCGGGCCTCATGGCAAGCCCCTTGGGGACGCTCTGGTAAAAAACGATCCCCTGCTCCACGGTCTCGTTCTGCTCATAGAAGATCTCATAACCGATGTTGGCTTCATCCAGCTTGCTCTTGACGTCCTCGATCTTGCTCCCCACATAATTTTCGACCGTGTATTCCGCGATGGGGCTCGTGAACTGCTCCTTCACGAATCGTACGGCGAATACGCCTGCCGCGTAGAGGATGCCGCCCGTAAGAAGCACGGCGCAGGTGATGATGAAGCTTTCGCGGATGCGGACCTTTTTCTTCCGCACCCGGCTGGCTTCGATCTCGCGCAGCTTGGCGAAGTTGGGTTCCCTGCGCAGAGCTGTGATCCTCGTCGTCTCGGCTGCCTCATCCGGCTTTTCGACATATCCGTAGTCGCCTTCCGGATCGATCATGAACGCATCCAGCTCGTCGACCAGCTCGCGGGCTGTGCCGTAGCGGTTGGCGATGGATTTCTGGATGCACTTGAGGATGATGCTGTTGAGTCCCGGCGGGATCCGGGGATTGACCTCCATGGGCGGGACGGGCTGTTCCTGGATGTGCTTGAGGGCGATCGACACGGAGGTGTCGCCGTTGAATGGCAGCCTGCCGGTCAGCATCTCATAAAGGAGGATGCCCATCGAATAGATATCCGACTGTTCGCCGACGATGCCTCCCCTGGCCTGTTCCGGTGAAAAATAGTGGACGGACCCGAAGGCCTTGTTGCCGGTCAGGGTCACCGTGTTGGCCGATGCGGCGCGGGCGATCCCGAAATCCGCCACTTTGGCGATGAAATCGGGTGTGATGAGGATGTTGTGAGGCTTGATGTCGCGGTGGATGATGCCGTTCTTGTGGGCGTTCTCGATCGCCAGGCCGATCTGGATCGCGATCGGCAGGGCCACTTCCCAATCCAGGCAGCCGTTCTTGAGGATCAGGTCCTTCAGGCTGATGCCGCTGACATACTCCATCACCATATAGCGCAGGCTGCCGTCGATGCCGACGTCGAAGACCTTGACGATATTCGGGTGGGACAAGCTCGACGCGGCCCGTGCTTCGGTGTCGAAACGCCGTATGAACTCCTCGTCGTTGGTCAGCTCGCGCCGCAGGACCTTGACCGCCACATCCCGCTCCAGCTGCGTGTCGGCGGCCAGATAGACATCCGCCATCCCGCCCTTGCCGAGAAGCCTGGTGATCCGGTAGCGGCCTCCCAGAAGGCTGCCGGGCTCGATCTCCGTGCCCGGCGCGGCGGCGGCGTCCTCCGGCGCTGCTGCGGCCCCGCGTTCCTTCGCGGACGGACCCGCGGCATCCGGCGCCGTATAGCCGACCTGAAAAAATTCCTTCATTGACGCTTTATCCTCCGACTTCATCATTCACCCGCGCGGATCCCCTGCCGGGGCCGTCCGTTCCGCGGATCCGCGGATCAAAAGTAACCGGCCAGGACTGTGACGTTGTCTTCTCCGCCGGCCGCGTTGGCTTTTTCCACCAGGATCTGCGCCGCGACGGCCGGATTGCGTTCTCTCTTCACGATCGACTTGATCACCGATTCCGGGACGAATCCGTGGAGCCCGTCCGAACACAGGATGATCCTGTCGCCCTTCTCCAGCGAAGCGGCATAGGTGTCCGCCGTGATGTATTCGGGGACTCCGAGCGCCCGGGTAAGGATATGCCTCTTCGGATGATTCGCCGCGTCGGACGGTACGATCTTTCCCATGTCGACCAGCTCCTGCACGAGCGTATGGTCGACGGTGATCCGCATCAGGGAATTCTTCCGCAGGAGATAGATCCTGCAGTCGCCGACATGGGAAACGATCAGCGTGTCGTCATAGACGGCGGCGATCGTCAGCGTCGTCCCCATCCCCTTGCTCTCGCTGTCATCGAGGGAGCCCAGGTAAACCTTGACGTTCGCCTTTTCCGTAATGTCGACCAGAAGCTTCGAGATCTGCTCTATGCCGGTCAACTCCGCGATATGCTCCTCGATCTTCTCCCTGGCGTACCCCACGGCGATGGAACTGGCCAGCTCGCCCTTGCGGTGTCCGCCCATGCCGTCGGCAAGGATGAAAAAAAGCGGATAGTCGCCGTCGTTCGTGCAGACGGCATAGCTGTCCTCATTGTTGGAACGGATCAGGCCCTTGTCTGTAGCGGACCCGTAGATCACAAGGATCCTCCTTCCGCCATCTTCCTCCGAAGCTGGCCGCAAGCCGCCGCGATGTCGCCTCCGAGCTCCCTGCGCACCGTCACGTTGATCCCGGCGTCCTCCAGGACCTTCCGGAATGCGCTGACCGAACGCGCCGGGCTTCTCCTGTAACCGCACCCCTCGAACTCGTTGGCGGGGATCAGGTTGACATGGCAGAGCATCTTCCGGAGCCTGCCTGCCAGTTCGGCCGCGTGTTCAGGCTGGTCGTTGGCTCCCGCGATCAGGATGTACTCGAACGTGATCCGCCTGCCGGTGACCCGGACATACTCTCTGCATGCCGCCAGCAGCCTGTCCATGCCGTACTTCGATGTAATCGGCATCAACTGCCTTCGGATCGTGTCGTTCGGGGCGTGAAGGGAAATCGAAAGCGTCACGGGAAGCCCTTCACCGGACAATTTTATCATTTCATCCACAAGTCCGCAAGTTGAGACCACGATATGCCGCATGCCGATCCCGGATTTCGCGGGATCGTTGGCAGCCCGGAGGAAAGCCACCAGGTTGTCGTAGTTGTCCAGCGGTTCACCGATGCCCATCACGTCGACGTTCGAGATCCTCTCTCCGATCTGCGCGGAAACAAGCAGGACCTGCGCAAGCATCTCGCCCGGAGTCAGGCTGCGCCCGAAGCCGGCAGCTGACGACGCGCAGAAGCTGCAGCGCATCCTGCATCCCGCCTGGGAGGAAATGCACAGGCTGTTGCCATGGCGATACCGCATGAGGACGCATTCAATCACATTGCCGTCCTTCAATCCGAGTACGAACTTGACCGTACCGTCCGATGCGGATTCGAGCCTGGCAAGGATCCTGAGCCCGTCGGCATGGAAATCCGCGGAAAGAGCCGTCCGCAGCTCCGCGGGAAGATTGGTCATCTGGTCGAAGGAGCTGATCCCTTTCGGGATCCATTCCATGATCTGGGCAGCCCTGTAGGACGGATATCCTTTTGTCGCCACCCACTCCCTCATCTCCTCCGCGCCCGCGTCGTACAGGTATTTCATGAGATCCTCCTCATCCGCGCGATGAAAAAGCCATCGCAGCCATGCGTGTCCGGATACAGGGTGATCATGCCGCCCTCCGCCTGCTGCACAAGATCCGGGTCTGCCGCTGCAAGGCGCGCCGGCAGCAGGTGTCCGAACCCGGACATCTCGAAGCTGTTCCTGTGTCCGTCGAGAAATCCCCTGACGCGCTCCACGTTCTCCGCCGGATTGAGCGTGCAGGTGCTGTAGACAAGCGTCCCGCCTGTCGTCACCAGGGATGCCGCCCGGTCGAGGATGGCCTCCTGGAGCGGATAGAGGGCGAGGATGCGTTCATGGGTCATGTTCAGCATGATGTCCGGTTTGCGCCGGAGGATCCCCAGACCGCTGCACGGGACATCCGCCAGCACCGTGCCGGCCGTCTCCCCGCCCAGGTCGTCCGGCGTCGCCTCGCGGGCGTCCGCCTGCCTGCAGGCTACGATGTCCGCCCCGAGACGCGCGGCATTCTCCCGCACGAGCTCCAGCCGGCTTTCGCTGATGTCGAGCGCATGGATCCTGCCCCGGTTTTCCATCCGATCCGCCATATGGCAGGACTTCCCTCCCGGGGCGGCGCAGACATCCGCCGCAATCCCGCCCGGCTTTGGATCGGCGATGACCGACACCAGCATCGCCGCTTCATCCTGCACGGCGAATTCACCGCGGCAAAACGACGCGGAGGAGGCGATGCCCCTGCCGTCCGTCCGAATCAGAAAAGCATCGTCCATGAAACGCGCCGGCGTAACGCCGAATCCTTCTGCTTCGAGGGAATCCTTCAGGCGGAACGCATCGGTCTTCAGCCGGTTGGCGCGGACGGTCAGCGGAGGCGCTTCATGCAGGGCGGCGGCGATGGCGGCCGCGCGTTCTTTGCCGAACCATTTTTTGAAATATCCGGCGAGCTCGGGCGGCATGGAGCACCGAAGGGAAAAATCCGACGGATGCGAAATGTATTTTTCATTCAGCGCGGCCTTGTCGCGGATGACGGCGCGCAGGACGGCGTTGGCGAAACCGGCCGCTCCTTCGTTCGCAAAGCGGGCTGCGAGGGTCACGCTCTCATCGCAGGCGGCATGGTCCGGGATCTGTCCGGAATAGAAGATCTGCCATACGGCGGTGCGGAGGATGGCTCTGACGGGCGGGTCGATCCGGTCCGGCGGAATGGCGGATACAGACCGGATCACCGCGTCGATATTGACCAGATGGGACAGCGTGCCTTTTCCCACAGCCTCTGCGAAGGCCTTATCCCTCCCGTCGAGATCCGCGGCGCCGAAAACGTCGTCCAGAGCATCCGCGCCGAACGTGTGCCGCTCGCAGACCTCGCGGACAAATGCCGCCGCGGCGGCCCTGGGCAGATCCGTCCCGGCCATTTTCTCCGAGCGCCGTGGCGGAGCGGATCCGGCGCCCACTACCGGCGTCTTCCCCTGGATAGCAGAATGATCCGGATCAAGCTGGCGACCGCGACGAGCAGGGACGCCACATAGGTCAGGGCGGCCGCCGTCAGGACCTTGCGTGCGCCGGCGAGCTCGTCCCCGTACAGGATCTGGGCGTCGTCGAGGATCCGCATCGCCCGGTGGCTGGCATTGAACTCCACCGGGAGAGTGACCAGGTAGAAAAGTACCGCGACGCCGAACAGGATGATCCCGATGTTGATGAGGATCGGAGCCTTCAGAATGATGCCGAAAATAGCCAGGTAAGGACCGGCCATGGAGCCGATGTTCGCCACCGGGACAAGGAATCCGCGGATGGCATTCGGCAGATAAGCCTGTGCGTGCTGGATCGCGTGGCCCGATTCGTGGGCCGCGACGCCGACTGCCGCGACAGAGCGGGAATCGTGTGTCGCCTGCGAAAGGCTGAGCACGCGGGTCCTCGGGTCATAATGGTCCGTGAGCTCCCCGGACACCCTCTCGATCGCGACATCCTGCAGCCCGTTGAGGTCCAGGATCCGCCGCGCCGCCTGCGCACCGCTGATCCCCTGCGACGAAGGCATCCCGTCGTATTTGCGGAACGTGCTTTTGACCGCGGAAGAAGCGATCATGCTGAGGATCAGCGCGGGGATCACCAGCACGAAATACCAGATGTCCCATGTCATGTACATCAAACCCATATATGCCTCCTGAAGTCAGATCCTGTCTGCCGGCCGGATGTCCGTCCTCTGCGGGAAACCGACGGCTCAGCAGAACCGGGAGCCCGGCGCGATGTTGTGCGCGCACTCGGAAGCTGCCATCATGCGGCAGCCCTCGAGCTGAAGGCCGAGGATCTCGACAGACCCTTCGCCACAGACGGCAAATAGTCTGCTTTTGTCATCTGACCTTATTATAGTCCCCGGCGCGGAAATGTTGTGACGATCCTGTGAAATAACAGGCAACTCTTTACAAACAGCGGTGCGGAAGATCTTCATCCTCCGAGTGCCGAGCATCGTGAACGCCCCCGGCCACGGCCGGCAGCCGCGGACGCGGTTGTGGACCGACTCCGCGGGGGCGGTCCAGTCGATCCTGCCGTCTTCCTTGACGATGGGCCTGACCGTTGTCGCAAGGGCGGGATCCTGGTGGACCGGCCGGATCTCCCCGTTGAGATAGGAGAGGATCGTGTCCGTAACCATCTCCGCGCCCATCGCCGAAAGGATCTCCGTCAGGCCGGCCGCATCCATGTCCGGCGGGATCGGCGTCTCCCGGCTCCGCAGGATGTCACCGGTGTCCATCCCCTCGTCCATCAGCATGATCGTGACGCCGGTGACCGTGTCCCCGCGGATGATGCACCACGGGATCGGCGCCGCGCCCCGGTAGCGCGGGAGCAGGGACGCGTGGATGTTGATGCAGCAGCGGGGGATCCCGAGGATCGCCGCGGGAAGGATCTTGCCGTAGGCGGCGGTGACGATCAGATCGGGGGAAAGCTCGCGGACCCGGTCGGCGAACCAGGGCTCCGACATCCGCTCCGGCTGAAGGATCTCCGTCACGCCGAGCGTTTCCGCCGCTCTTTTGACAGGCGGAGGGACAAGCTCCATGTGCCTGCCCTGCGGCCTGTCGGGCTGCGTCACGACGCCGGCGATGCGAAACCCGTCCGCCGCAAGGCGCCGCAGAGCGGGGACCGCGAATTCCGGGGTCCCCATGAAAAGGATCGATATGTCCGAACCGCTCAGCGTCATGCCGTCCTCCCGGGACTTACGGGCTGATCACCTTGTCCCTGAAAAGGATGCCGTCAAGATGGTCATATTCGTGGGAAACGCAAATCGCCCCCAGCTCTTCGCCTTCGTAGATGAACTCGTGCCCGTGTCTGTCCATGGCCCGGACCCGGATATAAGCCGGGCGCCTGACCGTGCCCTGGAAATCGGGGATCGACAGGCAGCCCTCGCAGGACATCTGTTCGCCCCGCGTTTCCAGGATCACGGGATTGATGAACTCCAGATAGCCCTTCCCGTCATGCACATCCATGACGAAGATCCGCCGGAGCGTGCCGACCTGGACGGCGGCGAGTCCCACGCCGTTCTCATGGTACATGGTTTCCTTCATATCATCGAGCAGGGCGGCCAGCTTCCGGTCAAACACCTCGACCGGCCTGCCGGCCTTGCGGAGGATCTCATCACCCTCCACCACGATCCTGCGAAGCGCCATATCCTGAATCCTCCCGTGACAGACTGTGCCCGCATGCACCGCGGGCGGCAATTCATTATACCGTATCCATCGTTAAAACGCCAACCCCGAGAACGCCCGGCCCGGGCCGGGATTGTCCGGCCGGAATTGTCCGGACCGGAGTACCGGTGCGGTTTACATCATCTGGTACGGGTCGATGTCGTATGAAACGATGATGTCCCCTTGTCTGGGAATGCCCGCGGCATGCGCGAAAAAGACCGCGATCCGTTCGTCGCTTTCCGCCTTGATCACGATCCGGAAGCGGTAGCGTCCGCGGATCCTGGAGATGGGCGCTTTGGCCGGATCCATGATCTCCGGCCGGCGCCGCGAATCGTTCAGCGAGCAGGAATCGTCCGCGCATTCCGCCAGTTCGCCGCGGATCTTCACTGCAAACGCATAGGCCTTGTTTTCGTCCTGCGAAGAAATGACGATGATCCCGATGGATCCGAAAGGCGGATAAGATGCCGCCTTGCGGTAAAGGATCTCCTGGGCGTAGAAGCCTTCGTAATCCAGCGCCGCGGCATGGCGGACGGCATAATCGTCCACGTTGTAGGCCTGGATGACGACGGATCCGGGCCGGTCGCCCCGCCCGGCGCGGCCGGCCGCCTGGGTCATCAGCTCGAACGCCCGCTCCGAAGCCCGATAATCCGAAATGCCCAGCATCAGGTCCGCGGAAAGGATCCCCACGGTCGTGACGTCCGGGAAATCGTGGCCTTTTGCGATCATCTGGGTGCCGATCAGAATATCCGCTCCCGACGCGAATTCTCCGAGGATCTTCTCGTGCGAGCCCCGTCCGGTCGTCGTGTCCCGGTCCATCCGCAGGATTTTACTGTCCGGGAATTCGGCCAGGCAGACTTCCTCGATCTGCTGGGTCCCCGCGCCGAATCCGCCGATCCGCGGACTCCGGCAGACCGGGCAGGTCTTCGGGACCCGGTAGATCCTTCCGCAGTAATGGCATATCAGGATCCTGTTCGCCGAGTGGTACGTCAAGGAGACGCTGCAGGCCGTGCATTTCGGCACATGCCCGCAGTCCCGGCAGAGATAGAAGCCCGAATGGCCGCGGCGGTTGACGAAAAGCATGACTTTCGAGCCGGATGCGAGTGTGTCGCGGATCCGCGCGCGGAGTTCGCGGCTGAAAATGCTGCGATTGCCGGCGGCAAGCTCCTCGCGCATGTCGATGATCTTCACCGCCGGGAGACCGGACGAGCCGATCCTCCGGGGCAGCTTCAGCAGCGTGGAAACCCCTGTGACCGCTCTATGGTAGGTCTCTACCCGCGGCGTCGCCGAACCGGACAGAAGGACCCCGCCGCAGTGCCTCAGGCGCATCGCGGCTATGTCGGCGGTGTTGTAGCGCGGATGCGCTTCCGACTTGTAGGACGATTCCTGCTCCTCGTCGATGATGACCAGCCGGAGGTCCGCTACCGGCGCGAAGATGGCCGAACGCGCGCCCGCGACGATCCTGGCCTTTCCGCTCAGGATGTCCAGCCACTGCTCCCTGCGTTCCTTCTGGGTCATGCGGCTGTGGAGCACGCGGACATTATTCCCGAACCTTGCCCTGAGGCGCGCCGTCATCTGGGGCGTGAGGGCGATCTCAGGGACGAGCAGGATCGCACCGAAGCCGCGGTCGAAATAATGCCGGATCACCGTCAGGTAGACTTCCGTCTTGCCGCTTCCCGTAATGCCGTAAAGCAGGAACTCCCGGAAGCCGTCATCCCCGGAGGAGAGGATTTTCTCAGCCGCGTCCCTCTGGTCGGGGGTCAGCGTGAAAGGCGAATCGCAGCATTCCGCCGGTGGAGCCGCCTCCTCTACGGGAAGCGTGCGTTTTCCGAACCCGACGATGTCTTTCTTCCGCAGCGTGTTCAGCGTGGATTTCGAGATTTCGCAGGCCGAAAGAATGTCGTTCTGGAAAGATTCGCCGTTTTCGAGCAGGTATTCGACGGCGCGCAGCTGGGCGACCTGCGTGAAATCTCCTTCGGCCGCCAGCTCTGCAGCCTCAGCCGGATCCGTGAGGAATGCCGTTGCCGTCGCTTTTGACGCAGATGCCGCGGCTGCCGGGACCATGAGGCGGATCGCCTCTCCGTGCGTGCAGGCATACCGGCGCGTCATAAGACGGACCAGCTCAAGCTGGTCGCCGCGCAGCATGGGAGCCGGCTCTTCGACGGCGAGGATCTCTTTGACGAAAAAATCGGTCTCAGGCTCCTCATAGGATGCCATGACATATGCCCGGATCTCCTTGTTGCTCTTGCCGAACGGGACGATGACGCACGCCCCCGGGACAGCCCTTTCCGCGAGCGCGGGAGGTACGGCATAGGTGTATTCTTTGTCGAATTCCGGCGTCGAGTCCTTGAGTACGACTTTTACAAACATAACCCCCGCCTCTGCCGTTCGCCTGCGCCGGCCGCGCCGGCCGCGCTGCACGGCGCCGTCACCGGCCGATCATCGTGAAAAGATCCATCTGGGTCGTTCTGGGGAGAAAATCCAGGCATCCCTGCGCTTCCAGCAGCTGGACCAGCGAATCGCCGATCCCCGCCTTCGCGGCGAAATCCTCCCGGGAAATGAACCGCCCGTGCCGGCCGCGGGCTTCGGCGATGCCCTGCGCAGCCACGGCACTCAGGGAAGGAAGCGTGTTCAGCGGCGGCCGGATGGCCGTCTCCGATTCCATTATAAATCTTGTCGCTTCGGATTTATAGATATCCAGCGGCAGGAAATGGATCCCCCGGCAGTGCATCTCGTCGACCAGCTCCAGGATGTAGTAGATCTTCCGGGATTTATCCGCGGAAAACTCTTCGTCCCGTCCGCCGACGGGGACCTGAAGCTTGTCCTTGGCCCTGAAGGCACCGAGGAAGATTTTCATGTAATTGCGCACGGTGTCCGGCCCGCGGCCCATCAGCCGGTAGTCGAAATCATCCGCTCGCACGGTGAAATACGCGCAGTAATACTCGGCCGGGCGGTAGATCTTGAACCACGCGATCCTCAGGGCGGAAATGGTGTACGCCACGGCATGGGCTTTCGGGAACATGTACTTGATTTTCCGGCAGGACTCGATGTACCAATCGGGGACCCCGTGATCCCGCATCTCTTTTTCCTGTTCGGGGGTCAGGCCCTTCCCTTTGCGGACGCTTTCCATGATGCCGAACGCGGTCCGGGTGTTCAGGCCTTTGTGCACCAGCGTGGTCATGATGCCGTCGCGGCAGCCGATGACCTCCGACACCGTGCAGGTGCCGCTTCGGATCAGATCCCGCGCATTTCCATTCCAGACGTCGGTGCCGTGCGAAAGGCCCATCAGCTGGACGAGATCGTAGAACCGGGAGGGCTTCGTCTCTTCGACCATCCCCCTGGCCATGAAGGTCCCGAGTTCCGGGAGGCCGAGCGTACCGCAGGCGTTTCCGGGATTTTCTTTGAAGTCCAGAACATCCGCGCTCCGGAGCAAGCGCATCACCTTTTCATCCGTAACGGGGATCGCATTGACATCCACGCCGGTCATGTCGCCGAGCACCTTCAGCATGGTGGGGTCGTCGTGACCCAGGATGTCCAGCTTCAGGATCGTGTCATGAAGGGAGTTGAAATCGAAATGCGTCGTGATCACGCCGTTTTCGGTCTTGTCGGCCGGGCACTGCACCGGGGTGAAGTCGTAGATCTCGCGGTCCTTCGGAACGACGACGATGCCGCCCGGATGCTGGCTCGTGGTCCGTTTGACGCCGGTGATGCCTGCCGCGAGCCGGGAGATCTCGGCGCCGGTCATGAAGATCCCGCTGCCCTCCGCGTATTTCCGCACCATCATGTCTGCGTTTTTCTCCGCATACCCCGTGATCGTCCCTGCGCGGAAGGTATGGCTCGCGCCGAACATTTCTTCGATGAATTTATGCGCGACAGGCTGGTAGTCGCTGGAAAAATTCAGGTCGATGTCCGGCTGCTTCTCGCCCTCGAATCCGAGGAACGTCTCGAAGGGGATGTCCTGGCCGTCGCGGAGCATGACGGCGCCGCATTGCGGGCAGGCCTTCTCCGGCATGTCGTAGCCGGAATTGTACCGGCCGCTCGGGTCGAATTCGGAATGGCGGCAGTCCGGGCAGACATAGTGCGGCTCCAGCGGATTGACTTCGGTGATCCCGCACAGCCGCGCGACCAGCGACGAGCCGACGGATCCCCGGGAGCCAACCAGATAGCCGTCTTTGTTGGACCGGCGGACCAGCTTGTGCGCGATGTAGTACATGATCGCGAAGCCGTTTCCGATGATGGACCGCAGTTCCTTTTCGATGCGTTTGCGGACAATCGGGGGCAGCTGCCCGTCCTTCCCGTACAGCCTGCCGGCTTCTTCCCAGGTCAGGCTTTCGATCTCGCGTTCCGCGGATTCGATCACCGGCGGAAAAGATCCTTCCGCGAAAGGCTTCAGGTCGGCCTTGATCCTGGCGGCGATCCGAAGGGGATTGTCGATGACGATCCGTTCCGCCGTTTCTTCGCCGAGATAGGCAAATTCATTCAGCATCTCCCGCGTCGTGCGGAAATGCAGGGGCGGCTGGCTTGCCGCGTCCGCGTAGCCCGCGTCGAACTGCAGGATCCTCCGCAGGACAGTGTCCGAGGGCTTGATGAAATGCACATCGCAGGTTGCGCACAGCGGGATGCCCGCCCGCTCCGCAAGAGCGGCGACCAGCCGGTTGAGGTTTTTGAGATCTTCGGCGCTGCCGTACCGCGCGGGTACGATCGTCCCCCTGCGCTCCGACTGGCGCAGCATAAACTCATTGTTGCCCAGAGGCTGGATCTCGAGGTAATCGTAAAACGCCGCCCGGGAAAATAACGCAGGGTCGCCCAGCAGCCGCTCCGCCGCTGCCGGATCCCGTCCGGCCCGGTCGTACGCGCCGGCTACCGCCTGGAAAACCTCTCCGGCCTCGCAGGCGCTTCCGGCGATCAGGCCGGTCCGGAAAAACTCCAGGCTGCTCCGGGGGACGCGCGGCCGTTCCCGGTAGATATACCGGATGTGCGATTCCGACACCAGGCGGTAGATGCCGTAGAGCCCGGCCTCATCTTCCGCAAGCAGGACGCAGTGGAAATTGCGGTCCGGATCGCCGAGGATCCCGGAAGCATCCAGACGCCCCGCCGCCCGGTCCAGCGCTTCGATCGAGCCGCCGCCTGCGGTCTCGAGCGCCCGGATCAGGACGCGTCCCGCCCGGAAAGCCTGCTCATCCAGTCCGTCCGCTCCGCCGGGAAACAGGTCCGGACGATCCTCCGGGACAGCCGGAGCGGCTTCCTCCGCCGAATCCGGGAACCGTTCCCGGATCCTGGCCGTGTCGATGGCGCCTCCGTAGAATTTGATCGGCGGCACCCGGTCGCTCTGTGTCCGGAACCCTTCGTGCCGCAGGCAGGAGAGCAGCCGGATGATCCCGTCGCCCGCGGCATACCGGTCTCCGAGAAAAACGGCCAGCTCCGTGACGGCGCGGAAGATCCCCTCGTCGTACCCGTCGCTGCTGCCGTCGCCGCATCCGTCACCGTCCGCCTTCCATCGCAGCGTTCCATCGGGCACGGGATGTCCCGAGGCATCCGGGATAAACCGGATGGCCGAGAACGCGCGCAGCTGCCCGCCGCTGCCTTCGGCCAGGGCGATCGAAACGAATCCGCCGCGGATCCCTTCGTCGCTGCAGCGGTAGGACACGCCGCCGCCATCGTCGGCGAGATAGCACTCGATTCCGTACAGGATCTTGATGGATTTCCCTTTCTTCTTCAGTTCGAGTTGTGCGGCACGTGCATCCGGGAATGCCTGGACGACCCCGTGGTCGGTAATGGCGATCGCTTCGTGGCCGAAATGCGCCGCCCGACGGACCAGCTCTTTCGTATCGCAGACGGAATCCCTGCTGCTCATTTTCGTATGGCAGTGGAGTTCGACCCGCCTGCGCGGCTCATTGTCCCGGACGTCCGGCGGTTCCTTTCCCCGGGCGATCCCGATCACCTTGGCGACGAGGTCCTTTTCGAACTGGAAATCAAAGCCGACAGAAGCATAGATCCGCAGCCACCCCTTGCTTCCGGCGCCGATGAACTCGTCGGCTTTGCCAGGCTCCATGAATTGGAAGCACCGGATCGAATGGGTGAGATCCGTCACATTGTACTTGACCAGCGTCTTGCTGCCGCCGCTGACGCTGCGCGACTCCATCGCGAACACGGAGCCTTCGAACACCGCGAAGCCGTACTCATGGTTGAGTTCGGAAATGGGGACCGGCTTGAGATCCGCGCTCATCCTCCCCCAGATCAGGGATTCTTTGGACGCCCCGCCGCCCGCGCGTCCGGCGTTTCTGAAAGCGCCGCGTCCCCCCGCCGCCGCAGCCTGACGGGCACCGCCCTTCTTCAGTCCGCCGCCCTCCGCTTCGCCCATGCCCGCGCCCGCACCCGCACCCGCGCCCGCGGAGCGGGCCGCAGCCGGGCCGCCGCCCGCCGCAGCCTCGCTGAGCGCGGACCGGTAGATCCGCTCGGCCTCGTCCGCGAGGTCGATCTCGCAAAGCTGCGGGATAAACCGGAAATCCCTGCCGAAGCAGGCGGCATATACATTCGTCAATCCGGCGCAGATCGTTTCGAAATACCGGCAGTCGCCGGTGTCACGGAAAAGGATACCGTATCCGCCGTCCGGCCGCACGGCCAGGGACGCGTTCCGGACCAGGGCGGCGGCGAACGGGTCGGATTTGCCGATATGCCGGGCCGCCCACGACAGATAGGAAGCGATGTCGGCATCGTCGGCATCCGTGGATTCGATCGCGAAAAACAGCTCATCGACATGAAGGGCCGACTCAAACATCTCTTCGGTCGACATCAGCTCCTGCGGGGATGGAAACCGTTCGGTCAGGAGTGTGATGACCGCCGCCCCGCCGCTTCGGATCTGGATATTTGAAACAAGTCCCTCCGTCTGTGGTCTGATGCCGGAGGAACTTGCTTTGGGATGGAGCCTGTTGAAAAGGTTGCCGAGACTGTTCATCATGATCGCCTGCTGCCCGTTCCTCCCGCCTTAGCCGCCTTTGCCGACTTTGCCGCTTTTACAGCCTCTTCCGCTTCCGCTTCCGCGTTTTTCACGAATGCCCGCACCGCCGCGTCAAGTTCGTCGAGCGCGGCCTTTTCGGACACTTTCTTCACCACCCTGCCTCGTTCGAACAGCAGAAACTCGCCCCGTCCGCCCGCGATCCCGACATCCGCGTCCCTGGCCTCGCCGGGCCCGTTGACCGCGCAGCCCATGACCGCGATCCGGACCGGCGTCCGGATATCCCGGAAACGCTCCCGCGCTTCACGGGCGATCCGGATCAGGTCGACTCCCGTCCGTGCGCAGGTGGGGCAGGAAATGATCTCGGCACCGGTCCTGCGCAGCCTGAGCGCACGCAGGATGCTTACGGCGCATCCGACCTCCAGCACGGGATCGCCTGTCAGAGAAACACGGATGGTGTCCCCGATCCCCTCCGCCAGCAGAGTGCCGATGCCCACCGCAGAACGGACGGCGCCTTCTTCCGGATCGCCCGCTTCCGTGACGCCGAGATGGAACGGGTATTCCGTGCGTTCCGCAAGGAGCCGGTACACCCGGATGGTCAGGAGCGGATCGGAAGACTTGACCGATACCACAATGTCATGGAAGCCAACGTCCTCGAGTGATTCGATCGCGTCAAGCGCGCTTTCGGTCATTGCCCGTCCGTCGGTGCTTCCGAATTTCGCCAGGTAATCCCTGTTGACCGAGCCGGAATTCACGCCCACACGGATCGGGATCCCCGCGCTTTTCGCCTCCCGGGCGACCAGCCGGATCTTTTCCCTGTCTCCGATGTTGCCGGGGTTGATCCGGATCTTGGCCGCGTTGCTGCGGATCGCCTCGATGGCGAGCCGGTGATCGAAATGGATGTCCGCGACAACGGGGATGGGCGAACGGGCCGTGATCTGCCGGAGCGCCTTCGCGGATTCCATGTCCGGGACCGCGACCCGCGTGATGTCGCATCCCGCCTCCGCCATGCGGCGGATCTGTTCAAGCGTTCCTTCTACATCGGTCGTCAGGGTGTTGTTCATCGACTGGATCGCGATGGGGTTTTCCCCGCCGATCGCGACCGGCCCGATCCGGATGACTGCCGTTTTCCTTCGTTCAAACATGCGCTGCCGGTCCTTTCCGCCGGATCAATAACCGGCTATCCTCATGACATCAAAAATGAGTCCGATGACCGCAAGGCTGATGATGATCAGAAAACCCACCGCAATGATCGCTTCCTGCACTTTTACCGACAGTCTCTTCCTCCGGATCGCCTCGACCCCGATCAGGAGCAGGTGGCTCCCGTCCAGCGCGGGGATCGGAAGAAGATTGAACACTCCGAGGTTCAGCGAGATGAGGGCGAACATCCACAGGAGCTCCGCGGCTTTCTCCGTCCACGGCACTTTCTGCGTGACGACCGTCCCGACCATGGAAACGACGCCGACCGGCCCGGAGAGGCTGTCCTTGGCCTTGATCTCGCCGGAAAACACCATGGAAATGGTCTTGAACGTCAGGCGGATGACCGAGACCGAATACTTCATCGATTCTTCCGCCGATGCGATGAATCCGGTCTTTTCGGTGAACTGCAGGCCTCTCGGGCTGTAATACTCGTGGTAGGAGGTTTTCGTCTGCAGCGCGAGGGTCTCCCCTCCGCGCAGGACGGTGACATTCAGGGTGCCTCCTTTGCTCCCGTTGATAAGGTCGGACGTCTCCGCATACCGGTCGGCGATCGAGACCCCTTCGACGGCAAGCAGGATGTCTCCTGCCTTCAGCACCGGCGAACCGCTGTTGGAGGCCGGATCGACCGCAACGATCCGCAGGCCTCCGCTTTCTTTCACCTTATTGACCGTGATGCCGAGGACATACTCCCCCTCCTTGACAGGAACAAGATCCGCATGGAGGATCCCCCCTTCGCCGGCTTTGCGATATCCGATGCTGACCGTTCTGCTGTCGGCGAGAAAATTCATCTCGACCAGGTAATCCACCGAGGTGCTGATCGGAGCGCCATTGACCTCCACGATCCGGTCGCCGGCGGCAAACCCCGCTGCGGCAGCCTGGGACTGCGCCGCGGTGCCTGACAGGGTCGTTGTGACGAATCCGGTCATGCTGAACAGGATGACAAGGGCGAGCAGGCCTGTCAGGATATTGACGGCCGGTCCCGTCGCGATGACGACGGCCCTTTTCCACTTCGGCTTCTCGGTGAATGAATCCGGATCGGTGCTGGCTTCTTCGCCCATCCCCTCTTCGCCGTGAAAACGGACCGAGGCACCGATGGGAAACAGCTTGAGGCTGTACCGGATGCCGGTCTTCCGGCTGGTCTTCGACGCGATGACCGGACCCATGAAAAGCGAAAACTCGATGATCTTGAACCCCAGGGCTCTTCCGGTGAGATAATGGCCGAGCTCATGCACGAACATCATCAGGCTCAAAATCAGGATGCCGATGATGATCCCCACCGCGTTTCCCATGAAAATGCCTGCTACACTATCCATTCTGCTCTCCCCGTCTTCTTTCGATAAAATCGCCCGCCCAGCGGTGCAGCTCCATGATCGCGCCGCAGTCCGGCTCCCTGACGATCCCGTCGCGGCCGTGGGCTTCCATCGCGGCTTCGATATAATCCGGGATGGCCGTGAACCCGATGCTGCCCCGCAGGAAAAGTTCGACGGACTTCTCGTCGGCCGAATTCATGACCGCGGGCATGCTGCCCCCCGCCCGCAGCGCGTCGTACGCAAGCTCCAGGCAGCGGAACGTGCCGGTGTCCGGCTTCTCGAACGTGAGGGGACCGGCCGCAACGGGGTCGAACGCGCGGGACACTTCGCCGGCTCTGCCCTTACGGGCCAGCGCGACCCGGATCGGAAGCTTCATGTCCGGGAATCCCATCTGCGCCAGCACCGATCCGTCGATAAATTCCACCATGGAATGGATGATGCTCTGCGGATGGACGACGACCTCGATCCGGTCCTCCGGGATCCCGAAAAGCCGGTTCGCTTCGATCACCTCGAGTCCTTTATTCATCAGGGTGGCCGAATCGACCGTGATCCGGGCGCCCATCGACCATGTGGGATGCCGCAGGGCTTCGCCGGGCGTCACATGCTCCAGGCTTTCGATGGTCCGGCCCCGGAACGGCCCTCCGGATGCGGTCAGCAAAAGCCTTCGCACCGTCCCCTCATAATGGTCCGGCAGACATTGCCAGATGGCCGAATGCTCGCTGTCGACCGGGTAGATCCCGACGCCGGCTTCCGCCGCGGCCTTCATGATCATCCCGCCCCCCGCCACGAGGGTCTCCTTATTGGCCAGTGCGATGTCGCGCCCCGCCCGGATCGCCGCGTACACGGGCTCCAGGCCCTCCACGCCGACCATCGCCGCGACGGTCATGTCCGCGCCGGCAGCCGCCGCCACGGCCAGGTTGCCTTCGCGTCCGCACAGGACTTCCGTCCCGGGAAATCTCGTCCCGAGCATCCCGCGCAGCCGCACGGCGGACACCTCGTCAGCCAGGGAAACGACGGAGGGACGGAACCGCAGGATCTGCCCGTACAGGACATCCGCGTTCCGGTTCGCGCTCAGCGCGACGACCCCGATCCCGAGGCTTTCGGCCACCTCGAGCGTCTGGATCCCGATCGAACCCGTGGATCCGAGAACGGATACCGCCCTGGCCATTCCGGCCCCTGTCCTGCCCAATGCCTGCCCTCCCACGGAATGCCCCCTGCCTTTACAGCAGATAATAGATCAGAGCGGCGATCACCATGGCCGGGGCCGTGAAAAACACCGCGTCGAACCGATCCAGGACGCCCCCGTGTCCGGGAAGCAGGTTGCCGAAATCCTTGATCCCCGTCTGTCGCTTCACGGCGGACGCGAACCAGTCTCCGAGCTGGGCGGCGATGCTGCTCAGCAGGCCGGTCACGAACCCGAATGAGATCAGGTAGATCGTCGATTTCTCGACGATGTCCGGTCCGTGCATGATCGCTCCCATCCAGACCGTCATGATGAAAATCGAACCGACGACCCCGCCGATCGCGCCTTCCCAGGTCTTTTTCGGGCTGATCTGGGGCACGATCTTGTGGTGCCCGAAGGTCACGCCCGTAAAATAGGCGAACACATCGGTCACCCAGGCGGTGATCAGTGCGGCCAGCATCCACAGGAAGCCGTTCGGAAAGATATAGAGGAGCATCACCGCGCAGGAAAGCGGGGCGACGACATAAAGGACGGATATCGGTGTCATCAGCGCGTCCAGAAGCTTCATCGGTCCGCGCGAAGCGAGGAGATACGCCATCGAAATGAAAACATACAAAAACATGAACAGGGCGAAAAATGTGACCGATTCGGTGATGTACTTGAGCAGGGTCGTCTGCTCGATCAGGAGGCGGTTCGGAGATAACTCGTGGTATTCCTGCAGCAGCCGCCATCCGAGGTCGCCGTGGATCAGGACCGGGATCATGGGCGCGAACACGCCGAAGCTCCCGAGGACCGTCACCGCCTGGCTGATGCCGGGCAGCCGGCTGCGCAGCACCGTCGTCAGCTCGATGATGCAGATCGCGGAGACGATGAAAAAGAAAAGCAGCGGGATCTGCGGGATCCGGTACCCCGGAATCAGGAACGCCCCCACGACGATGGTGAAAATCAGGCCTGTGATCACTCTCTTTTTCATTTCTTTACCCCGCCGTATTTTCTCTCGCGTCCGCCGTAATCCGACAGCGCCCTGTCCAGCTCCTGTTCGGAGAAATCCGGCCACAGCAGGCCGGAGAACCATAATTCGGAATATGCCGATTCCCACAGCAGGAAATTCGACAGCCGCTGCTCCCCGCTGGTGCGGATGATCAGGTCGGGGTCCGGCACATCCGGGAGATACAGATGGCGGGACAGCATCCCCTCGTCGATGTCCTCCGCGCGGATCTCTCCCGCCGCGGCGGCCGCGGCCAGCGCCCTGACGGCATGGACGATCTCCCGTCTCCCCCCGTAATTGAACGCGATGATCAGCTGCATCCGGTCGCGATTCACCGACCGCTCGACAGCCCTGTCAAGAGCGTCGCGGATCTCCGGCCGGATCCCGCCGAGATCCCCGGCGACCCGCAGGCGCACGCCCTGTCGGGCCATCTCTTCATCGTATTTCTCCAGAAATTCGACCAGGAGCGTCATCAGCAGCGAAACTTCTTCCGCCGGCCTGGACCAGTTCTCAGTCGAAAACGCGTAAACCGTCAGATACCGGATGCCCCGGTTCCCGCACCACTCCGTCAGGCTGCGCAGCTTCTCCGCGCCGGCCTTGTGTCCCGCGCTTCTCGGAAGGCCGCGTCTCCCGGCCCACCGGCCATTCCCGTCCATGATCACGGCAAGGTGGACCGGCATCCGGCCGGCCGGTGCCGCCGGAACGCTATTCCTTTTCATCCGGGGAAATCCCATCGCGCGCACCGTGCCTTCCCGCCCGCAGGATCAGACGGCCATCAGTTCCTTGTCCTTCTCGGCGATGAGCCTGTCGATATCGCCGATGTACCGGTCGGTGACCGCCTGGATGCGGTCCTCCGCGTCCTTGAGCATATCCGCGCTGATCTCTTTTTTCTTCTCCAGACCCTTGACCTTCTCGATCGCGTCCCGGCGCACCGCACGCACGGCGATCCTGGCTTCCTCGCCGTGCTTCGCGACCGTCCTGGTAAGCTCCCTGCGCCGTTCCTCGGTCAAAGGCGGGAACCCGAGCCGGATCACCTTGCCGTCGTTGCTCGGATTGATCCCGAGGTCCGACATCTGGATCGCCTTTTCGATCGCCTTGAGCGTCGTCGGGTCAAAGGGGGTGATGGTGATCAGCCGCGCCTCGGGAACCTGGATGTTGGCGAGCTGGTTGACCGGTGTGACCGCCCCGTAATACTCGATGCTGATCTTGTCCAGGACACGGGCGTTCGCCCGTCCGGCGCGGATCGTATTGAAATCTTCCCTGAGCTGTAAAATGACCTTCTCCATCCTCTCGCTGAACGGAGCAAATGTCGCATCGGTAATCTCCATCCTGTAAGCACCTCCGAAACCATCTGTATATCGCCGCTGCGTATACCGGGGAAATTTCTACCTAATGATTATAATCGATGTATCCGTTCTGAGCAAGTTTGATAAAGAAAAACCGGGCCGACGGGGCCCGGTCCTTCGGATCCAACGGTGAAAAACGGTCAGCTGACGATCGTGCCGATGTTCTCGCCGCACACGATGTCCACGATGTTCTTCAGGTTTTCCATGCTGAAGACGCAGGTCCGCACCTGGTTGTCCCTGCAGAGCGCGGCTGCCGTGGCGTCCATGATCCCCAGGTTTTTCGCCAGGACTTCGTCGTAGGAGAGATGATCATACTTGACCGCGTCCGCGTGCACCCTGGGATCCTTGTCATAGACGCCGTCCACCATGGTCGCGCGGAGCAGGATGTCCGCCTTGATCTCGGTGCATCGGAGCGCCGCCGCCGTATCGGTCGAAAAGTAGGGATTCCCCGTCCCGCAGGCGAAGATGACGACCCGGCCTTTCTCAAGATGGCGGATCGCTCTTTTGCGGATGAACGGTTCCATGAACTGCCTCATCTCGACGGCGCTCAGGACGCGGGTCACCGCGCCGGCCTGCTCGAGGGCGTCGGAGATCGCCAGGGCGTTGATCGCGGTCGCAAGCATGCCCATGTGGTCCGCCGTCACGCGGTCCATCCCCTCGCCCGTCCTGCCGCGCCAGAAATTGCCGCCGCCCACGACGATGGCCACCTGGACATCCATGTCGGCGATGATCCGGATCGTCTCGCCGAGCCGGCGGAGCACTTCGCCGTCCAGGCCGTGGCCTTTGCTGCCCGCGAGCGCTTCCCCGCTGAGCTTGAGGAGTATTCTCTTGTATACCGGTGCAGCCATGTTGTCGACCTCCTTAAGAAAAAAGGTATGCATTGTCGTGCATACCTTTTCGTCCGCCGTTATTTGATCTGCTTCATGACCTCGCACGCGAAGTCTTCTTCCTTCTTCTGGATGCCTTCGCCCATCTCGAATCGGGCGAAGCGCCGGATCGAGATGTTCTCCCCGATCACCGAAATCATTTCTTTAAGCAGGGAGTCGATCGTCTGGGATTCATCGGACTTGATGAACGTCTGGTCCAGCAGGCAGTTCTCATCATAGAACTTCTTCATGCCGCCTTCCACGATCTTGTCGATGATCTTCTCCGGCTTGCCGTCGTTGACGGCCTTGTTGCGCAGGATCGCCGTTTCCTTCTCGATCTCCTCCGCCGGGACCTGATCCCTGGAGATCCATTTGGGGTTCATCGCAGCGATCTGCATGGCCACGTCGCGGACAAAGGCTCTGAACTTCTCGTTGCGCGCCGCAAAATCCGTCTCGATGTTGACTTCGATCAGAACGCCGATCTTGCCGTTGGCATGGATATAGGCGTCCACGATGCCTTCCGCCGCGATCCTGCCGGACTTCTTCGCGGCAGACGCGATGCCCTTCTCCCTCAGCCACGCGACCGCTTTCTCCATATCGCCGCCGGACTCGGTCATGGCCTTTTTGCAATCCATCATGCCGGCGCCGGTCTTTTCCCTGAGTGTCTTGATCATATCTATCGTGATTTCCATACAAACCTTCTCCTGTAATTCATTCGAATGAGCCTGAACCATGCGCCTTACATCGCGGCTTCGGCAGCCTCCGCAGCGGTCCCGGGCTCCACGGCATCTCCTGTGGAGACATCGCCGGACTCCGCTGAATATTCCTCTGCCTGTCCGGCGGCCATCCCGAGCTGCTCGCCCTGGTGCCCCTCGATCACGGCGTCGGCCATCCGGCTGGCGATGAGCTTGACTGCGCGGATCGCGTCGTCATTGCCCGGGATCACCACATCCACTTCGTCCGGGTCGCAGTTCGTGTCGACGATGCCGACGATCGGGATGCTGAGCCTCCTGGCCTCAAGGACCGCGATGTGCTCTTTCTTCGGATCGACGACGAAGACGCAGTTCGGAAGCCTCGTCATCCCCTTGATGCCGCCCAGATTTTTCTCGAGCTTCTCCATCTCAAGGCGGAGCTTGGCGACTTCCTTCTTCGGAAGGACATCGAAAGTCCCGTCGGAAGCCATCGCCGACAGCTCGTCGAGCCTGGCAAGCCTCTTCTGGATCGTCTTGAAATTGGTGAGCGTGCCGCCGAGCCAGCGGTTGTTGATGTAGAACATCCCGCAGCGGTCGGCCTCTTCGCGGATGGAATCCGCAGCCTGCTTCTTCGTCCCTACGAAAAGGACCGAGCCGCCGTCCATGGCGACCTGCCTGACGAACATGTACGCATCTTCGACCATGCGTACGGTCTTCTGGAGATCGATGATATAAATACCATTCCTCTCCGTGTAGATGTACTCCGCCATCTTGGGGTTCCATCTGCGTGTCTGGTGCCCGAAGTGGACACCGGCCTCCAACAAGGCCTTCATGCTGATAACCGGCATATTTTCCTCCTGTTTTTTCCTCCACGAAGTCGCACCCGGAATCATCCAGCGGATGACAACAGAATCGGGAATTCGTGTGCGTATTTTGAAACCGTTAGAATTCTATCATCGAATCGGTTTTTTTTCAATAGAAAGATGCCTGTTCCGTGCTTTCTTTTCCATTTTCGCAGCAGATCAGCCATTGATGACCGGCATGAAGACCGTAATTCACGATGGATCCATCCTTAAAACGCTTCATGTCGTACCATATCCTATCCATATGCCGGCAACGCTACTGACCATTTTCCGCTGCACTGCGGCTTTCGCCGCGCAGACGGCCCTTGACAATGGCCTTATGGCTGTACATGGCGGAATCCGCCCTGGCAAAGCTCTTGTAGATGCTCTCGCCGGAAGCCCTGCCGTAGACCGCGAAGCCGTGCGCGATAGACAGCGGGGCCGTCGCGGTCTTGTTGTACCGCGTGATCAGCAGGTCCACCATGGCAAGGGTCTCGTCGATCTTGTCCTGTCCGATCTCGCCCGGGCACAGGACGCAGAACTCATCTCCGCCGATCCGGTAGGCCGTTCCCAATTCCCGGAAACTGTTTTTGATGGAATCCGCGGCGACGGTAAGCGACGTGTCCCCCTCGATATGGCCGAATTTGTCATTGATGTCCTTGAGATTGTTCAGATCAAAGACGAAAATCGTCGCATATTCGAATTTCCTCATCCCGGCCAGGGCTTTTTCGAAGGAATAGCGGGTCTGGATCCCCGTGGTCGGATCGTAGCGGTACTGCATTTCGTTCAGGAAATTGTAATAAAGCAGAATCGACAGGGCCGCGCAG
>CAZDPQ010000016.1:0-31454 GCA_964507305.1 uncultured Oscillospiraceae bacterium | reverse complement strand
CCGACAGCGCCCGGGCGTTCGATATGAAGAAAATGACTTGCACTCGCGATCCGTTCGGTATGCCATTGAGGAGGCATGTTCCGACGGTACCGCGCAAGCCATGCTTTGTACAGATCATCCGTTCCCGGCGTCGATTCCCCGAACAATTCAAGGACCGGGCATCGGATCTCGTAAACACGGTCCTTCACATCAAAATCCCGGTACCATTCCAATTCGAGACCCTCCTGCATCCGCCGGTCGATTTCCTGCCGGGTCGCTTCATCATCGCCGGGAAAGTGCATGCTCAGTAAAGCTGCCGGCCGTTCGCCGTAACGTACGTCGCTGTCCAGCAGCACGGCGGCGCGGATCCGTTCCGGCCGCTTCAAAGCCATCCACAGTGCGATCATCCCGCCGACGGAGTGCCCGCAGATGAAGTACCGCCGAATTTCAAGCTCTTCCATGATGCGGAAGCAATCGTCCGTCACAAGACCCGGATCCGATGCATAGGCGCGGTCCATGCCGGTACGTGCGCCGTGCAGCGGAAGATCCGGGATAACAAGACGAAAACGGCCTGACAGATATGGAGCGATCATCGAAAAACTGTTCCCGCTGCCGTGGTTTCCATGCAGAAGGAGAAGCGGTTCACCGCGGCCCTCCGTCCGGACAGAGACTTGAACGTGCAGCGGATCCATGTTACTTGTAATCCAGCTCAAAACGCCCCAGATACAGGGTGTTCTCGATCCCTGCCGTGTATTTTACTTTGATTTTGATATACCGGTAGCTTCCGCCGATCGGGAACCGCTCGAGCCGCCCGAAATAGAAATCGCTTTTCCCGTAATTGACAAGAACGGGATCGGAACGGGTGTAGCTTTTCCCGTCCGCCGACAAGGATATTTCGATATTCATGTAAGCATCGTTTTTCCATTGGATGTAGAGAAAATAATCTTTCAGCGCAGCCGGTGCCTTGTAGACGATTTCCGAGTCGGACTGGAACGTCAGCGCGGACGGATCGCCGAACTTGCCGATGTCCACAACGATCTCCCCTGTATGGGACAGCGGCTTCGATAAGCTGTTCATCTCGTCCACGATCTGGTTGCCGTAGGTTTCTTCTTCCATATCGGCAAACAGGATCTCCGGCATGCAGGGCACGACATTGGATGGAGCCGAACTCCCGCCCCTGTTTTTAGCAATGATCCGGTAATAGTAGACTTTATCATCCTTCGCGGTTTTATCGGAATACGGTGTAAATCGCGGAACCTGGCTGTCTTCCACATTGGAGGCGATCGTCACGAATGGACCTTCCGGCGAATCCGACCTCTGGATGATGTATGTATCCGCACCCGTTGACCCCCTCCAGCGGATCTCCTGAGGCACCCCGATCGGAAGAAGCGTCGGGGCGTCCGGCACGGTGATCGCAGGGACGCTTTCACCCTGGGCGAGAAATGCGTTTTTCCGCAGCAGCGCCATCTGGGTCGCTTCATTCGGCATCCCCGAAAGAAAGCCCGGCCACCGCAGAGGCGGGGTCTTCCAGTCCTGCTGCCTGTACAGGAACCCGCCGTTCTTGTTGTGCGGGTCGAGATTCCAGGCCATCATGCCGACGCATTTTGCCATATAGTAATCGATGAAAGCCTGGTTCAGGCCGTTTGTCGGATCGAATTCGCCATGGATCGTCGGCTTGTTCGGGAAGGAAAGGGCGGGGCTGTAATGGGTCGTCAGGATATCGATGGACGGGGAATCGATGATCTCCTGTTTCGGGTCGGTCACTCCACCGTCCATGACCAGATGATTCGGGTCCAGTGATTTGATGTATGCCGCAATGTCATTCATCCAGGCGGACGTCGCCCGGTTTTCTTCCGGCAGGCTCGAAGCCGTGATCTCATTTCCGAGCTCCCAGCACAGCAAAGCCTTTTCGTCTTTGTACTTTACGCCGGTGTAGTAATTGGTCCGGTTGATCAGGTATTTCAGGAAATCCTTGTATTCCTGGATGGTCTCTTCTCTGCGGTAAAAGGACGCCAGCGTCCCCGGTCCCCCGCAGAGCAGATCGAAGTCTGCTCCGCTCCCGTAAAACGGCCACGGATTGATGATCGGAAGGATCAGGCGGACCTGATAGCGGTTGCATTCCGCAAAGATCCGGTCCAGATCGCGGAAGAGCAATTCGTCGTACTCGCCGGGAGCATAGAAGTGTTTGATGATGGCTCGGCCGGATGCCGGCTGGCGGATGGCGAATGCCTGGCATCGGACGGCCTGTCCTCCTGTCTGGGCAATGGTCTTTATCGTATCCGTGATTTCAAACGGCGAGGACCGCCGGCGGTTTTCGGTTGAGACGATGATCGCGGTATCGTCGCAATTATAGAGCAGATTCGCTGCGTTGAAGGAAACGAACCGGAATTCCCTGGTGCCGTCGTACAATTTATTGCCCTGCCTTGTGATAAAGTAGTCGAACCCCGATGCGATGAAGCTTTCCTGGTTTGTCAGGATCGGCAGGATGTATTTTGCGTAGTTGTCCAGCCAAAGCTGGCTGTGTTCCTGGATAGGCTCCGATGATGCGGAAGAAGACGGGGGCGCGGAGGATGACGATGTACTGCCGGCAGTCTCGGATGACGCCGGAAGGCTTTCCGCATCGGATGGCGAGCCCGTTCCCGATGATTCCGCACCGGATGACAACGCGCTGGAAATCTCTCCGGAATCATCCGATGCTGTTCCCGAAGGCGTGATATTCCGGCCGCAGCCCGCAGCCATCAGCATCATCAGGATCACCCCCCCGGCCAATAAACGACGAAAACCGATCCTCATTGCATTTCATCCTCACCCATGTCATCCATCACTGAATGATCACGATTTCCCCTTCATAAAGCTCAACCGTCAGGAAATCCCCGCCGGATGTGACAGCGCCCTTTTTCCCCGTGACCGCAGCCTGCGACGGCTGGATGCCGTACATTGCCGTGTTGACCGACACTTTGCAGGAAGCAGTCGACATCAGCCGGATCGCATTCCCGGAATGAATGACCATGACATTGGCCGCCTTGGTGCTTTTGAAGGACAGCCGGTCGCTGGAATATGCGGTCGTACCGGCAAAAACGGCATTCGGAGACAGGAATTCATACCCCGCCCCGATCCGGGTCCCGCCGCTCAACAGCTTGAATGCAGCCGCTTCTCCGGTTCCGTGCTCTTTCACATACGATGCGAAAAACGACAGCGTTTTCGCCAGCGGCTTGGCCAGTCCGCCATAGGTATCATCATAGGTGTAAAGGCCGATCCTCTCCTGTGCCAGCTTCGCCTCATCCGTATAGGATGCCAGCCACGGCATGCCTCTCAGCATGCCTGAAACGGGCGTTTCATTCAGCTGCCAGTTGGCGGCGCCGGCATACCCTTTGGCGTAGGAGTACAGATAGAGCATGATGTCGCATACCGCCTCGGTATACGGATCCATGTATTTGCCGTCCGGCATGACATAGGCGCACGATACGCCGAATTCCCCTGCCGTGACCGGCTTGTCGCCCCACCGCAGGTCCATTCGGTCCAGCGTGGTCAGATTGTTCAGCACATTCTGCATGCTTTTCGGCGGATCATAGACATGGACATTCGTGAAATCGAGGGCGTCGTTGCAGTCCAGCAGCGAGTATGCATAATTATACCCTACGGTGATGAAATGATTCGGGTCCGCCGACCGGATCGCCTGGACGGCTCCATCGATCCAGATCCGGAACGTCTCGTTCACGGCTTCCAATGCCGGGACATACGGGTCGTCGACGGTAAGGTTTCCTCCCGTATACCCGGGATATGTCGAATATTGCTCGTCCTGGCCGTTCCAATAGTGCGCCCGGACCGGCTTGTCGAACAGGACCTTCAATCCCCACAGCTCCTTCTTCAGCGCAGCAGAGATCAGCGACGAGCATTCCGGCCAGTAATTCCCCGCGACAGCCGCGTCGCACCATGATTTATCGCTGGAGGACAGGAGGGATGGCGGAGCCGTGGTATACGCTTTGAACTCGATGGCCGGACTGGCGGCGCCATGATCGGTCATTCCCCCGATGGTCGTGATGAAAGGCTCGTTCGCCAGATCATATCCGATCACCATTGTGTCATTTTTCCAGAATTCCGCGTTCTTCCGGAGGACCGAAGTGTATTCGGTGCTGTCTGCATAAGCAGTCGGATGCGGAAGCACGATTTCCAGATAGATCCCGTAGCGTCTGGAAAACTCTTTGACCGCCGTACAGGCTACCGGGTTATCGTATGTCAGCGACCAAATGCGGAAGTAATTGATCCCCGCTTCCGATGCCTTCCGGAAATCGGCTTCGATCGCATCGATGTTGACGGATCCGCCCGCTCCGTAGCCCGACATGTAGCAGATCGGTGCCGTATAGTTCGTGCCGATCAGGAAAAGCGGATTCCCGTCCGGCTTGATGAAAACCTGGTCCTTGATTCGGATGAACCCGGACGGCTGGGTGGAGGTGACTTTAAATGTTGTTGTCGTCTGCATGCGGGAGCTGTTCAGCGCATACCCGTCCTGGAAGAATCGGTTATCGGCCATTTCGCCGAGCATGGATGACAGCGCCGCACCGAACGCAGTGCTTTTATAATAAGCATCGGATATGGCGCCGAAAATCCCCCATTCGGAGCCCGCATACTCGCCCGCGTAGTTCGCAAGGACCGCCGCGGCACGGCCCAGAAGCTTTCCGTTCCCGTCATAGGCATTCAGGATCGGATAGGCTTCCGAAGCCCCCGGGTACATGTAGGCAAGAGCGGACCAGCCCGACAGGGATCCATCGTAACGGCCGGATGCATACCGGTCTTCACGGCCTTCTGCGGGCCGGATGCTCCTCGTCCCGGTCAGGTCCCACATCTGGTAGGTGTCATAATAGAAGTAAAGCGGAAGCCCGAGTTTGCCGTTGCCGGTTTCCCAGCCGCTTTTTCCGAGGAATATGGCGTCACCTGTCGTTTTCAAAAACAGCTTCAGGTTCAGGGCCGCTTTCTCCGACAGCGAAGCGTCCGGACAGAGGATCACGCAGTCGCAGGTCGTTCGATTGAAGACATCGCGTTTTTCCATATCGTCCGAAGTCACGACCCTGACATCATATCCTTTTGCCTTCAGCGGGCCGATCAGGTCCGATGAGTACTTGCCTGCCAGGAAGATGCGGTATGAAGGCCCGGGTATGGTAGGTTCCATTTTACTGTCCCCGCTTTCATGGGAATCCTGTGAGCCGGACGGCATGCCGGATCCGGCACCGGAGGAAAGGCCGGGATCGCCGGAAGGGTCTGTCCGGCTTCCGGAGGAACTGCCGGCGCTTTCCGGCAGAGATCCGGAAGCATATTCCGCGGAGCTTCCCGCAGCCGAACCGGGTGTTATCGTGCCGGTGCATCCCGATCCTGCAGTCAGCAGGGCCATGCTGCAAAGCAGGATGACCCGTCTGAACGATTTCCTGTTCTTTCCATCAATCATTTGCAATCCCGTACACACTGTGGATGATCAGCTGTTCCCGGATATCGCCGGCCGTGAAATGCCCGTCCAGGCTTTCTTTCGGCAGGATGACCGTTTTGCGCTCGCCGGCATGGAGCGGGAACCAATTCTCCGAAAAGAGACCGTCCCCCTGTTCCAGATCCAGTTCCACACTCTGTGCGTACGCCGATGAAACCAGCGTGATCGTGAAGTGATCCCCGTTGTCCGTGATGTCCGCCCGGATCTCCGGTTGGATGAAATGGAAATATTTTGCCTTGCAGAATAAGAGCGTCGACTCCGAAAGGACCGTTGGGCCTTCGACCAGAGAAAACGACAGGTAGCGCGTGAATTTTTCGGCATCCGTCGGAAGATGAGCGGCCAGATCCAGGTCGGCGATGAATGCGCCATCCATCGGCCGGACCTCGACAGGGGATGATCCTTCCAATATGACGGCGGACCGGTTGTCACGCAGCTGCCAGCAGACAGTCCCGCAAAATGCCTTCATGGATTCGTTGGCAACGTGGAGGCGCACCTGTGTCCCGTTTTCTTCCCCCGACAGCAGGACCGGCGCATAAAACCGTTTCGCGTAATATTGCAGTGCCTTCATGCGTCCGTAATAATCGATGCCCGACCACGAAGCAACCGGCCAGCAATCATTCAGCTGCCAGTAATAGGATCCCATACAGCGGCCGCGGCTGCGGCGCATATGCTCTACGCAATACTTCATGGCTTCCGCCTGAAGCAGCTGTGAGGCGTAGATCAGCATGCTGAGGTTTTTCGGATACAGATAGTTCTCCGAAAGATAAAAAAGGATCTTGCCGTTGGCGGCATGGTTTTTCTGATGCTGCTCCATGACATAGGAAAAGACGTTCCGGTCTTCTTCCAGGGTAAAGGACTCAACCGTCTTCCGGTTCGGGAACGATTGGAATCCGAACTCGGAGAGAAATCGGAAATAATGGTTCCGGTAATCCGTAAACGGTTTCAGGCCGTGCCATACCGCCCAATAATGGTTGTCTCCGTTGCGCTCATCGGCTGGAGCAGCCCCGTCGCTCCCGGAGTGCGGCGATGACGGCCAGTAGAATCTGCTGGGATCTTCCTGCAAGACGATCGACGGCAGTTCGTTTTCGAAAAATTCCCGGTATTGCCGTAAATGGTCGGCCGAGCTGAGCGATTCGAATCCCCACTCATGCCAGCCTGTCTCCATTTCATTGTTGCCGCACCACAGCCCGAGGCATGCATGGTTTCGGACCCTGCGGATGACTTCGACGGCTTCCTGCCGGACATTCTCGTGAAACTCGGGGTCGAATTCATAAATATTGCATGCAAACATGAAATCCTGCCAGACGATCAGCCCCAGTTCGTCGCACTGGTCATAGAACCAGTCGTCCGGATAATAGCCGCCGCCCCAGACGCGGATCGAATTGAAATGCGATTCCCGGCAGGTGCGCAGCAATTCCATGGTCCGGCCTGGAGAACGCCTGCCCGTGAGATTGTCCTCGGGAATGTAGTTTGCACCCATCGCGAATATTTTCTTCCCGTTCAGGACAAAGCAGAATTCGCGTCCCCACGGGTCCGGTTCCTGACTGACCGAAAGCGTCCGGAGACCGATACGGAACGATGCGCGGTCGATCACCTGCTCCCGGTCCAGCAGCTCCGTCTGCACCGTATAAAGATCCTGGGATCCGTACCCGTTGGCCCACCACAGCCTCGGCTCCCGGATATCCGCCGGGATGACGCATTCACCCGCCGCGTCCGCGGACCCGGTGAACACCGTCACGCCGTCCGGATCCCTGACGGTAAGCCGGACGATCCGGCCCTGCGCGGGCTCCCCTTCCACTTGTACCAGCGCACGCAGCGTGACGGTGCCATCCCGGTGGCATTGTTCAATCCGGCAGCCCCCAAGCCGCGCATCATCGCAGGACTCGATGCAGACCGGTCTCCAGATGCCGGCATCCGGCATCTGCGGACCCCAGTCCCATCCGAACATATGATGCGCCTTCCGGATATACTGGCATCCCTGACGGATCGAATCGATGGACAGCCGGATCCGGCCATTCTGTTGCCGCTCCGTGATATAACGGCTCGGCGAATGGATCCGGACGCGCACGGAATTGCGTCCCGGCCTGGCGGCGGACCGGATATCGTGCCGCCAGGTCCTGTGCATGTTGTTCGCCGAAAAGAGGAATACATCGTTGATCCAGACGTCTGCAAGGGTGTCAATGCCTGAAAATACGATATCCAGCACGTTCTTCCCGAAATCCTCGGAAGAAAGGATGAATTCCCTCTCATAGTCATAATCATACATCGAGAGTTCTTCGGCGATTTTCTCATTGTCCCGGAAAAACGGATCGGGGATCAGCCCGCTGCGGAACAGGTCCGTCAGCACACTGCCCGGCACGGCAGCATCGGTTTCAAGACACCCATCCGTCCGGCGGAGTTTCCATACGCCGTCCAGCATTATTTTTTGAACCATGTCGTCTCCTTACAGTCTATCAGCGATGATACCGGATCCGCGGTACTACCGGCGGTTGACCTCCAGCCTGCTGATCTCGAGATCATCCGAAAGCCCCGCCCTGCCGGTCACCGTGACACGCAGGTACCGGTATCCTGTCGGAACGGGAAATTTCTCAAGCCGTCCGAAGTGCTGGCCGTAAGCATCCCCGTAGTCGCACAGGCTGCAGGCCGTGTCCGTATACTGCTTCCCATCTTTGGACAGCTGCACCGATATGGCCTGATAGGCATTGTTTTTCCACCCGATCGTCAGGAAAAAATCCTTGATATCGCTGTCGAAACGGTATGTGAAGGATGCCGTTCCGGAAAAGCCCAGTGCCGCGTAATTGTACTGATCCCGGTATTTGCTGGTGACAGATTGGATGTTCTCGCTTCCCGTGACCGCGTATGCCTTATCCAGCGAATTGAACTCATCGACAAGCTGATTGCCGAAGGTTTCTTCCTCCATGTCCACCCAGAGGTAATCCTTCGAGGAATAGGGGACGATATTGGACGCGGCAGAGACTCCCGCCCGGTTCTTCGCATACAGCCGGTAGTAATAATTGCCGGACATGTCCGCAGTCGTATCGCTGTACGGCACGAAGAACCGGTACTGGTTGTCGGTCACGTTGCTGCTGATAGTTTTCCACGGACCTTCCGGAGATTCCGATCTCTCGAGAATATAGTTGTCGGCACCGGCGGATCCGCGGAAGCTGATCATCCGGACGGATGTGATCGGCAGCAGGACCGGCGGTTCGGGTTTTTCGATCGCGGGTGCCGCGATGCCCTGCATCTTGTAGCTGTACTCCCTCATCTGCGACAATTTCCAGACCTCGTTGTCCATGCCGTTCGTAAATCCGGGCCAGCGCAGCGGAGGTTTGTTCCAGTCGTTATGGCAGAGAAAACCGCCTGTTTTCGCGTGCTCCCTGAGACTCCAGGCCATGGCTCCTGAAATGAGCGGGTTGTCGTTGCAGAGGTTGAGAAATGAGGAGCTCAGTTCATTCACCGGGTCGAACTCGCCATGGACATAGGCCTTGCCCGAATCCGTAAACTGCTTCAGGGTGATTTTGACCGGACTGTCACTGACTTTCCCGAAACCGAGAGGCGTCACATAATGCATCGTGATGATGTCGATCGTATCGCAGGCAAGCACGCCCGGCGTCGGATCATACTGGCCGCCGTTGGCGATCAGGTGGTTCGGGTCGATCGATTTCATATAAGCCGAGATGTCCGCGACCCACTCGTCGGTGATCAGTCCGTCGGTCTGCCCTTCGCCGCCCTCCGCCTTCGATTTGTTGATCCAGGGCTGATTCAGCTCGTTGCCCAGCTCCCAGGCGAAAATCGCCTTGTCATCTTTATACTTGACCCCTGTATAATAATTCGTACGGTTCAGAAGATACGACAGCAGTTCCTTGTACTTCGCCCGCGTGTTTGCATCATGATAAAAGGAATAAGCCGTGCCGTCGCCGCCGCACCACCGGTCGAAATCATAGTTTGCACCGATGAAATGCCAGGGATTGATGATCGGGAAAAAGATTCTCACTTTATATAAATTGGCATAAGCCAGAACAAGGTCAAGGTCACGCATCATCAGCTCGTCGTATTGCCCCGGTCCATAAACATTGCGGATGATGCTTTCGTTCTGCTTGCGGATGGACAGCGTGTGGATCCGGGCGACCTGTCCCCCCATCTGGGCGACGGTCTTGATCGCATCCTCGACCTCGAACGGAGACACCCGCATCCATTTATCATCCAGTCCTGCGTCGATGTTGTATTGGACGACCGGAAGGTTGACCGACATGAAGCGGTATACCTTGCCGCCGTCATACAGTTTGCTGTTCTGCAGCGTGATGAAATTGGAAAATCCCTGCTTCACGAAAGTCTCTTTCGTGTTCAGGATCGGCATCAGGTATTTCTGTATCAGCGCACCGGCCGTTTCGCCGGACGAACTGCCCGACGAAGAGCTCTCCGCCGTGCTGCCGCCCGTGCTGCCTGACTTCGAGCTTCCGATGCTCAGATTTGAAGCGGCGCTTTGAGCGGCGCTCGAAGATTCACTGTTTTCCGTTGAAAATTCTGAATTCATAGATTGTCCGCCTCCGGAAATGCTGGATCGCTCGGTGGAGTCCTGTTCTGAACGTATGCTGCCGGACGGATCGGCGGATCCGGTCGGAGTCCGGCTGCAGCCGGATCCGGCTGCGGAGAGGATCATAAAACCCGCCAGCATCACTGTTGTAAAACAATGTGCCGTTTGATGTTTCTGCATGTCTGGTCTCCTTGTACATGAAACAGTCAGGGGCCGGGGATTGAAATCCTCGGCCCCTGACCGATCATTGGATGTTACCGTTTACGAAACCTATTATACGCTGATCTTGCCAGTCTTACGAACAGTGAAGACCACCGCCGCCAGCATGATGGAGATCACGACGACCATAAACGGGAACGATGAGTCGCCGGTTCCGGGTGAAGGCTGGCTTTCGGCAGCTTCCGACTGAGCGGCCTTCGTGAGCTCGGCAGCCTCGGTCAGCTGCGCAGCCTGCGTCAGTTCGGCAGCTTCCGTGACCTGCGCGATCACGTCATCGATGACGCCTTCCGCGCTTTCGGTGTCCGTGATGAAGGAATTCAGCACAAGATCGCCAAGGCACAGATTGACTTTCATGCCGGTTGCAAGGGCCTCATCGCTCCCGACCGGCTCATCATACTTACTCATGACCTGAAGGGTATAACCGCCCTCGGTGGTCAGCAGGCTGAGAAGCTGTCCCGCGGTCATGTTTTTCATCGTCACGATCGTATTGCCTTCGTCCACCGAGCTGGTAACGGTGATGTAGGACTGGAACGCTTCAAGCACACCGGGGATGGTCGACGGAGCCGGAGTATTGGCTTCATCGGAATAGGCGATCATGTCATTGAAGCCCACATCCCAGACCTGCAGGAGAAGACCGGCAACATGGGAGAATTCTTTGGTCGCCGCAGGGAAATTCAGACGTACGAACTGATAATCGTCAGGCAGTTCCGGAACGCCGATATACACAAGGTCATGCCCCTGGCAGAAATAATCATTCCAGGTCGTGGCTTTGTTGTCCGCATCGAAATTGCCGCCAAGCCATAAGGGATAGCTTTCTCTTGTATAAGCACAATCTTCCCAGTTCAGTCCATCCTTCGAAATCTGGGCGGTAAAGCCCCAGCTCTGGTCATAGGTTCCGGAATTATAGGTCCATGAGAGCCAGTCGATCCCGGAGTTGACCCATTCATTGATGAACACGGACTGATCACATCTGAAAACGACTTTTGAATGAGGAGCGACCCTGTAAGCAACATAATTGCCTGCTGCATAAGCGTTCGGCCATGCCATCACATCTCCGATAAAGTTGTTGGCGGCATTGCCGTTGTCCGGCTTGGGCTGCGTCCAGTTGATCCAGCCGGGATTGCTTCTTCCGCCGACATAGAAATTGTTGTCTAGAGTCGACACATCATCATGAAAGTAATACGTATCGCCGGAATGGTCGACATAATCCGCTCCGCCTTTTTGCAGGAAGGATCCGACAATGATGTTGGAGCTCGCCATATCGGGAGTGATCTTCGGGAAAAGGAACTTGATGTAGCGCTGCGATGCCGGCATTTCATTGACGCCGACGAACACTTTCAGGAATGCGCCGTTTGTTCCATCGGGAGCCCCCGCGATCGTCTGCTTCAAATTGTCTCCGGTCACTTCCGTCCAGGAAGTAAGATCCTCCGATGTGTAGACCTTGACGCCGCGTCCATCCAGGAGAGCCGTATGCTCGCCGTTGAAGTTGCCCCATTCATAGTAGACCGCAAGAGCGTTGGCCGCACCCGGCTTGGTCTCATATACGAAATACCGGTTGTCAAGGTTGTTATTGAGGCTCATGAAGCACTTCAGGTCGCCCAGCATGGGGCCCCAATAGTCCGAGGAAGCCGTAATGTTCTGCGCCTGCCAGATAATGGCCGGGTTGATAAACAATACGGTTCCGGGATTCGATGCATCACTGGCCACATCAAACGTCGCAGGATCCCAGGAATCCACTGCTGCTGCAGGCACTGTAAGCAGGCACACTGTTGTAATCACCAAAGTAATCACCAGGAACAGGTTCAAGACTCTTTTCATACTTTCTTCCTCCCGAATCCAAATTTCTTTATAGCTAAGCAGCGATTAATCTGCATAACCATTGATCTCGTCGATCGCCTGAAGGCAGGGACCTTCATGAAGCGCTTTGATCGTTGTCCAGGCGGTGCCGCCTGCCACTTCATTTTCCGCAAGATAGACTTCGTTGGCCATGGCTCCGAATCCGATGTAATCAAGGGTCATCGTCGCCTTGATGACGTCTTTTCCGTATCCGAGTTCCGTATCCGTATAACCGATGGATTTCATTTCCGCGTTGTTCTTCTCGAGTTCCGTTTTATCGATCGACAGATAGCGGAACATGTTGATCAGCGCCACCGCTCCTTCGACCTGCACTTTGGATCCTTTCGGGATGACATAGCGTGAATTTTCCGCCCACTGGATCGATTCGGACGCGCCCTTCAGCTTCGGGACGGGCACATAGGCGACCCTGCCCTGCTTGTGCAGCGTCTTGATCGGGTCAGTCGTGCCGATCCAGGTCCCGTCCAGATACATCGCAAGTTTTCCCTGCGCGAAGAGATTGAGTGAGTCCTCCGTCTGATTCGGACAGATTTTGTGGGTATTGTAAATATCATAGAGGAGCGACATGGCTTCCGCGACCTTCGGATCGTCGAAGTTCAATGTATAACGGCCGGAAACAACCTTGACCATATCTACACCGTATGAGCAAAGCAGAACGCCGCCGATGATGGCCGGAGCATTGGAACTGAGGCCGAACTGGTTGATCTGGCCCGATTTGTTGGTGTCTTTCGTTACGGCCTTGCCGATATTGATCAGCGCATCCCAGTCCCATTTTCCCTGGGAATACAGCACCTGGGGATCCGGCTGGCCTTCATTGACCAGGATGTTCTTGTTGTACCAGATATAACGCCCCACCCAGGCACTCGTAACAACACTGAACATTTTATCATCATACTTGTACATGTCGTTGCGGGCTTTGACATCTTTCCACAAAGGCGTGGTGAAGTCGAATTTGCCGTCCAGCTGCTGGCACAATCCCTTGTAGATCATAATCGGATAATCCTCATTGCGGGATGTGAAGACATCCGGGGGGTTGTTGGCCATGCAACGCGTTGTAAACGTGCTGGCATAATCGGCCCAGCTGACATACTGCCAATCGATCGTCGCGCCGTACAGCCGCTTGAAGGCTGATTTGAAGCGGATGACCGAGGGATCGTCCACAGGAGCCCAGTTCATGATGCTGATTTTCTGTCCCGTTATATTGGCTTTCGGCAGCGTGACTTCCGTTGGATCTCCGTTGTCGATGCTGCTGATCGCTTTGGAGCTCGTGCTGGATGATGCGGCTGTTGAGCTGTGAGTGCCGGATGATGCCGGATTCGAGGAAGAGCTTTCCGAGATGGCGCTTTCAAGGGATGCCGATTCATCACCCGAGCTCACATCGGTACTCCCCGAGCCGGATGCATCCGACTGCGTTATGGATTCGTCAACGCTCTCCGAACCGGACTCGTCGCTTGGAGTAACCCCGGCGTTGCAGGCTGATATGGCAAGCAGTATCATGGATAACACTAAAACCACAGAAAGTCTTCTCATCATTCCCACCCCTTTGGATTTTTGTTAGTCATTTTGTTTACTAAGCTTATTATATTATATTACATCAATTTGCGTTTGTCAAACAAATTCAGCGGGCATTTGAACGTTTTTTTAGAAAAAATGCATAGAAATCCGGCGGGGTTATCCGACGATTCCGGTCCGTTCAATGCTTTCGGTAAAGTATTTCTGGAAAATCACGTAAAGCAGAAGCGGCGGCAGGATCGTCAGCAGGCAGCCCGCCTGCATCTGGGTAATGTACTTGTACGGATCCGATTGGAACGAATTCGATGTGATCAGATAGGCCCGAAGCATCGACAGACGAACGGATACGGTCTGCGCGGAGGAAAGAAAACTCGTGCTGTAGTAATAGTCATTCCAATACCACACCGTCGAAAACAGGAACACCGTGAGAAACGCTGCATTCGCATTAGGCCGCATGACCTTCCAGAAAGTCTTCAGCGGCCCCGCGCCGTCGATGTATGCGGCATCTTCGAGTTCACGCGGCATCCCTGCGAAGAACTGGCGGAAAATGTAGATCAGGAGGCCCGACCGTATGCCGTTGCCGAAGATCGCCTGCAGATAGAAAGGCAATGGCGTGTTCAGGATGTTGGTGATCGGCGGGTAGGATGTTTCCGTTCCGGTCACGATTTTCGTGATGAATCCGGTGATCCTGCTCAGAAAAAAGTAATCGAATTTGGCATTTTGGAGATACAGCGGGATCAGCAGGGTCTGAGGCGGAACAATGATCGAAAACAGAAGGATCCCGAACAGCAGCTTCTGGCCTTTGAAAGAAAAGCGCGCGAATCCGTAGCCCGTCAGGCAGCTCGATGCGATCAGAAGCAGCGAGCTCAGAATGCCGATCTTGAATGTCTGAAGGAGGGAGTTGAAATAATCCATGGAGGTCAGGACACCCGTGAAGTTTTCCAGGGTGAAGTTGCGCGGGACCCAGATGACCGCCGGATCGAAGACTTCGTCGACAGGCCGGAAGGCCATGCTGATCATGTAGATCAGCGGGTAGAGCAGGATGAATGCCAGGCCGCACAGGAGCAGGAGGCGGAGGATCGCCCAGGCGTTCCGGGCGATGAAGTTTTCGTATTTTTTATATTTGACGCTGTCCGAAACCCGGATTTCATACTGATCCAGTTTTTCGAGAAATTCAAGACGCTTCATCCCACATCACCTTTCCTAATCCCTGGCGTTGGCATAATAGATGTGCTTGTTGACAAGTTTGTATACGATGCCGATCACCAGTGCAATGCACAGGAAATACAGGATCGCCATCGTTGCGGCAAGTTCGGTTTTCCCGTCGGCGTTTTTCTGGAGGATGGTCCGCATCAGACCGTTGTTATAGTCCGTAAAGCTGTCAATGATCGTGTAGATAAAAACAAGGATGAGCATCGGCGATACCAGCGGGAACGTGATTTTCCAGAATTTTTCCCAGCCTGTCGCCCCGTCGATCGAAGCCACTTCATACAGCGATGCGGGGATGGTCTGAAGTCCGGCAATGAGGATGAGGATCTGGATGCCGGATTTCCATGTCAGGTTGAAAATGTTGTTCGCCGCGGATATGACAGGGGTGATGATCTGCTGTGGAAGCCCGAGTTGGTATAGGTAATTGGCGAAGCTGCTGACCTGGAACATAGCGGAGTTTTTGCTTCCGGAGATGATCATCTGGGCCATGGAGTCGCCGTTCAGGATGTTGATGACCACACCGCTTGCCACGATCACCGGGATGAAGAACAGGGTCCTCATCAGCAGGCGTCCCCGGAACCGCTGGTTCAGGATCACGGCGATGATGAAGCTGAATGCCATGATGACCGGCACCTGGTATGCCAATCCGGACATCGAAGCGGTAAACTGCTTGATGAAATCGGGGTCGACCCTCAGCACCTTATAATAAATGGCAAGTCCGACAAAATGCAGAGCATAACCCGTATCGGTCCGTTCAATGGTCGAAAAGGAATAGCGGACCACATCGATCAGCGGTCTGATGAAGTAGAAAAGGATCCCGAACAGCCAGAGCGATATGAACCCATATCCGAACAGCGATTTTTTTCGTTCATACGGGATGGGCTTTCTGTTTTTCCCGGTCTTAGCCATCCTGATCTCCTCCGTGCTTCACAACAGCCCACCCTTTGGCGGGGATCTGCGTTTCTCCGTATTGATAAGGTTCAGCCGTATGGTTCACCGCGATCTGCGAGCCGTTGCCGAACGTAGAAAGGGAAATCCCTTCCGCAATGGTTTCATGATGCACAAACGTGCTGCTTCCGGCATCCTCAAAAGCTTTCTGGACTTCGCGGTCCGCTTGGACGGCGTCGTTGAGCCATGAGAAGAAATTGGCGCCGTACAGAAAATCATAATCGGATTCCATGAACATTTCCGGATTTTCGTATGCCCATTTGAAATACAACCCCGATCCCGTTTCGATCGCGAAAAGCTTCATCTCATCCATGTCCTGCCCGATATTGATGCATGGGGTCGAATACTGCACCAAGCCGCTGACGGCGAGCTGGTAGAACGGAATGTCTTCATCGAGGATATCCTGGCCGGAAGAACAGGCCGGGAGGTCCGTGATATATTTCAGGTACGGCAGCGCGTAGGCATTCGCATAGTCGGCGAGACTGTCTGCCATTCCCTCTTTCAATGCGACGATGATCCAGTTCTTCGCGGATTGCCGCGAGATGAACCGGTCCGATGAGAAATTGGTGTAGAGCACATTTGCAAGGGTCGGGTAATAGATCCCCGTGATGCCGAGCCTGGAACTGCCGGCAAGAAAATTGGCCGTATCGTCCGGGATCTGATCGGGGAGCGGCAGGATCACGGAGGGTTTGTTCCTGCGGATCAGCCTTGCCAGGCTGTATGTGTTCACAAGGATCGGCTGGCCGCTGATTTTCCGGGCGGAATCGAAGAACCGGTAAAATCCATGGCCGCTCTTCGTTGCGATGTACGGGTCGAAGGACGGGAAAAATTCAACGCCGGCGGACTGCATGTCCCCGGACAACTTCCGGATCCCGGCTGCACCTCCAAGCCTCGATGCCGGGCGCATTTTGTTGGGGAACATCGCGTTTGCTTCATCCGAAGTCCAGTTGCTGTAGGAGAAGACGATGTGGCCGATCCCTTCATCCTTCAGTGTTTGGATGATCTCGTCACTCTGGGAAAAGGTGGTCGCCGGCTTATAGCGCTTCATCAGAAACCCGAGGAAGGATTCCTTCTTCACCATCCCGCCGAAAAGATTGACGAAGAACGGCGTGTCCACGGATGGAGATGTTTCGGTCTGATCCTGGCCGGCTTCCAGATATTCCTTGTATTTCTGCGCCATGTCCGCATAATCGGCTTTGTCCTTGTCGAGCAGGATGTAGCGGACTTCAGCCGTATCACACAGACGGTGCCGGAAATCGTATTTCAGGACATTCCGTGCGCTTCCTTCGGTGCTTTGGCCGATGATCACATTATCCATGCCGTAAATCGAAAAACTGGCATACACATTGTTCCATTCATTGAACATCCAGGCCGTCTGCGCGTCGATGCTTGCCGACGCATCGCCCCGGGTGATGATCCCGACGCATGCCGCATCGTTTTTCCGGATGCCGAATACGGGAAGCCTGACGGGATTTTTGACCGGCGGGCGCGTTTCGCCCAGATAGGCGGGATCCGTACCGTAAACCAGCTCATGATACGGCATATAGCTGCCCTTATCTGAATTGAAACGGATCAGCGCTCCGCTTCCGTCCGGGACGACCATGTAGCCTTCATCCCCGGGGCCCCCGGAACAGAAATACGGGGCAAGACTGAGCCATAACACTTTCTGGGCGCCGTTCTGGATGATTTTCGTACTGTCCACCGCGACGGATATGCCATCGCGGTTCAGCACGACGGTCATCGGGACGGTGACTTCATTCATCGGGAACGAGTAGGTCAGAAGGACGCCGTTGTCGGCCTGGCTGACGGTCAGCCCTCCCTGGATCACCGAACCGGTCCTGCTCACCGACATTTCTTCCTGGACGACATTGTTTCCCTGCTCATCCAGAGCAACACAATAGATCAGCAGCTGAGAAAAGAGCCGGAACTTCGCGCTGCCCGAGATGGAGCTGTCGACTTCCGTATCGGGCGAAGGGTTGCTGTACCAGTCCTTGCCTGATGTCTTGTCCCTGACCATGAAGTCTCCTGTGTCAGGACTCGCATACAGGGATAATTTGTTGTTCTCGGCATATTTCGTCATGCCGTCCGGCTGGGGCAGCGGATCGGCCAAAAACTCGGAGGGATAGGATCCTTCGTATCGGATTTCATTTTCCGAAACCGGGGCACTGCTGCCGGACAGGCTGCCGCTGCCGTGCAGACAGCCGGCCTGAAGCAGAACGGAAAGCAAAATCAGAATGGCTGCATATGGAAGATGTTTTCTGGGTTTACGCATCGCCCGGCTCCTTATGCTGTTCGGAACATGATCTCGTTCACGATCGTTCCGATAAACGTATAGAATTGCTGAACTAGGCTGATGAAAAGGACGATGATGAACAGCACCAGCATCATCCCCAGGACCGTGAACAGGAGACTTGCGGCTGTCCGCGGTATGCTGAACTGGTTGACATCCTTGATTCCCGATGCGAGGAGGAACATGCTCCAGAGAAGACCGGCCGTTACCAGAAGATTGACCAGGGCGCCTTCCTCATATACGGAGAAATTGCTCAGGATGGTCGCCGCCAGGATGGATACGGCATAAGGCAGGATCGCGTAGGAGGAAACGACCCAGATGCCGCGCAGGGTCCCTTCCCCGTCCAGGAGCGTGGAGACGCCCCTGTTGCAGATGCAGAAAAGGAGCAGGATGCCGAACGTCTTCATGAACATCATCGTGATATCCAGGGTCTCGGGCCGGTTCAGATTGAAGATGAAACCGGTCGCCTGCCTTTGGATGATGGAAACGGCAAACCAGAAGAGCACGATCAGGACCGAGCCGGCAAGGATCGTAAAGCGCCTGCTGCGCCGAATCTCGTAAAATCCTTCCAGAGGATGCAACATGACATACAAGGGGGTCTGCTGGCTGCGCACCGGCTCCGGCAGCGAGAAACGTCTGCGGACGAAGCGCAGGATCTTTTTCTGAAACAGGAACCAGGCGATCAGCAGGACAGCGATCCCCCCGAATATCGGGAAGTGCTGCTGGACATAATCAGCCCGGACGATACTGAATGCGTCCGAATAGCTTTCCCTGTCATACCCGCGCCGGAAATACCAGAGCGCATCTTTGTATTTTCCATCTTCCGCCAATGCTTTTCCCATCCCGACATAGGCCATTTCGAAATTCGAATTCAGTTTAAGGACTTTTTCCCATAACGGCACCGCGTCCTGGTAAAATCCTTTGGTAAAGAGCATATCCGCTTTTTGGACTGTCTCCCCGTAATCCGTCGGTTTGAAAATCGTCAGGTCATTCTTTTCGGCATCCAGCACCATGATGTCTTCGCCGAGGCTCTCGATCGCGATCGGTCGCTTGAATGTGCCTGCCTGCTCGCCGATCCCGCCGAAAATCCCCAGGAGATTCAGATCCTCGTCGTACTGAAAAACACGCCCCTGGGTCTGATCCAGCACATTGATCAGGTAGCGGTCGGAGATATCGATATCGATGAACTTCGTATCAACCCACTGGCCGAAGAAGCTGACCCTTTCCTTATCGCCGAAATCGTTTTTGTTGTAGGTGCCGAGCGTCGTGTCATCCCGGAAAATATTGATCCCGACGTTATTGATTTTCTTGACTTCATCGAGCGAGGTGCTTGTCTGTAGGGTACAGGTATAAATGAAATCCTTGCTGTCGATGTCGAAACCGGAGTATGTGACCGGGACAAAATTGGACAGGTAGCTGATCTGCGTTTTTGTCAGAAGGCTTTTCCAGAACCGGTTTGCCAAAAGCCAGGCGGTCACTTCCACCGCGTTTGCTCCGTAGAAGCCGCCGAATCTGCCGGATGGATCGAAGACGATAGAGCCGTAGGTGAAGTCCTTTACAAGAACATACAGATTTCCGGATGAATCTTCAAGAACTTTCAGCGGCCGGAATTCGACCGATGCCGGATAAATGTCGGCATCCGGCTTGGTGATCCATCGCGCCCCGGTCCCGTCAGCATTGCAGAACAGGATGCGCTTGTTTTCCGTATCGGCAATAATGAGGCTGCCGTCTTCCCTCACGAAAATACCCTGGGGCGTATTCAGCGTGGCCGGCAGGCCTTCCGCATCCGTGAATGCCGAAATCGTCCGGACGACCTTATATTGCGGATCCATGACGATGATCCTGTTGTTTCCGCTGTCGACGAGATAGATCTCGCCGTTTCTACAGAAGAGGTCCGCGGGCGCTTTCAGGCTCCCTGTCCCCAGCATTTCACCGTTAAGCACTTGATCGGAATAATAGCTGTTCGGAGCAGAGACGGAATTGTTCCAGGAGTTGTACTGGTACCCTTCATACGGCTGTCCGCCGGCGGCGGCGGATACCGTCAGCACGGACAGAAGCGATATCATGATCACGATCCCGGTCAGTTTTTTTATGTAATGTCTTCCCATTGCCCTGAATCCTTATTCCTTTATTCCGGAATGCGCCATTGTTTCCAGGATGTTTGACTGCGTGGACAGGAATACGACGACCGGCGGGATCATCAGGAGCACCGCAACCGCTGCAGCCGCTCCCGCCCGTGCGATACCCGAAGCCGTGATCTGCATGAGAACGGTCGGCAGGGTTTTCAGCTGCTCGCTGTAGATGAATTCAAGACCCTGCCTGTTCCACAGTGCCTGGAAACTGAAGATGACAAGCGTAAGCCATGCCGGCTTCACCTGCGGCATCACCACGGCAAACAGCGTTCGGAACGTGCTGGCGCCATCCACCCGCGCCGCCTCGATCACAACGTCCGGGATCGTCTCCATGAACTGCTTCATGAGGAAAAGTCCGAGAGGTGCGGCGATCGCAGGCAGGATCAGCGTAGCGAGATTGTCGATCAGCCCGATTCTGGAGATGATCACATACAGCGGCAGAAACGTGACTTCGTAGGTGAAAAGCAGCGAGAGGATCACGATGCTGAACAAAGCCCGCGAGCCGGGAAACTTAAATTTCGCAAGCGGGTAGGCTGCCATGGAAGCGATCATCACATGGCCGGCCGTTCCCGTTATCGTAACGAAAAGGCTGTTGAATATATAACGCGAGAAAGGAACCCAGAGGCTGCCGGTGAGCTGAAATACCGTGTAGTAGTTGTCGAGGGTCGGACGGATGACGATGAATCGCGGCGGAAACACAAACAATTCATTGATCGGCTTCAGAGACTGGACGATCGAATAGAAGAACGGCAAAGCCGTAAAGCATCCGAGGATGAATAGGATCAAAGCGATCACGACGTCCCCGAACCGGGAGCGGCTCAACCGTTTCCTTTTACCTGCCCTGTGGCTGTGATGACGTGTTTTTGCCATATCGCCGCATCCTCTTCCTATAAATATTTTGCGAGCATGCCGCGGACTGCGCGATTCATCAGCAGCATGGCCATGAACAGGATCGTTGCGATGGCGCATGCGTAGCCCATTTCATAGCGGATCGTTCCGTAATCGATCGCATGGGTAACAATGGTGCTGGCAGCATAATCGGTGCTCGGCAGTCCTGCCAGGTCGATGCATATCCGGCCGGCCGCGAAGGATCCGCTGATCTGCATGACGGCGCCGAACAGGAGCTGGGGACCCATGGACGGCAGCGTGATGTAGAAGAGCTCCTGCACCCGGTTGCGGATCCCGTCCATCGCGCCGGCTTCATACAGGTTGCGGTCGACGCTCTGGAGACCTGCGATGAATGCGAGGAATCCGGCTCCCAGGCTCATCCAGAGCTGGATGATCATGATGATCGTCAGCATGTAGCGGGCATCGGAAAACCACAGGATCGGCTCCTTGATGATGCCGATCGATATCAGCGTCCCGTTTACCCAGCCATAGATATCACCGCTGAAAATAAAGCTCCAGATAATGTAGATGTTGCTGCAGATCGAAGGGGCATAAAACAGGAATGTCATCAGGGTCCGCAGCGTCCTCGGCAGTTCGTTGACCAGCCATGCGATGAAGAGGCACATGAAGTAGCTGATGGGTCCGGTCACAAGAGCAAACAGCAGGGTATTCTTGATGGAAATGACGAAGATCTCGTCCTTCAAGAAAAGCTTGATGTAATTGCTCCAGCCTACGAAGTGCGGTGTTTCGAGCATGTTGAAATCCGTGAAGCTCAAAATGATCGAGGATACCACGGGGGCGACGACAAAGATGGAAAAGAGGGCATAATAGGGGAGCATCAGCAGATACTTGTCCCTGTTCTTCGCGATCTCCTTCGCCAGCCCGCGGCGATCTTTCCTGTTTTTTGGCACGATTGCTTCCATTTGCATTCCCATGAACCCTCGGCCGGGATGATCCCGGTTTCACTGCAATCCGAATTCTTTCCTCTTGCGGCTGATCTCATCGTTGATAAAGCGATTGTAGTTCAGCAGCGTCTCTCTCGGGTTTTTATTATTGAACACGACTTTCCGGAACGCATTCGTCAGATTTCTGTCCACATAATAGCTTCCGGGGATCTGCGGCAGTTCTACGATTTTTTCCCACTCGGTGCCGATAAGCCTGCTTTGCGCGCTTGTCCAGGGCAGATTCCCGAAAGCTTCCAGGTTTGCCGTGTCATACCGGCCGGCAGCTCCCAGCACAGCTTCGATGTTGAGCCCGTACTGGGTCTGCGCTTCCGCGCCGCTGAACCATGTGAGATATTTCCAGGCGTCTTCCTTGTTCTGCGAATTGGCCAGCATGACCGCACAGGAACCGCCGGCGATGGCCGTATTGTCGATGCTTCCGTCCCCGCGCTCCGTTCCGGGCACCGGGACCATGTCCCATAATCCCTTGAGCTCCGGCGCGGCCACGGTCAGCATGTTGTACATCGTATAGTTCTCAAGCCCCATCGGCATTTCGCCGGTCCTGAACCGCTGGAAGAAATAGTATTGCACCGGAAGGCTGTACTGGCTGTAAAAGCCGGTCCAGGTCTCGAAAGCCTGCAACGCTTCCGGCGACGTCAGGGCTGTCGCGCTCAGGTCATCATTATAAAGCTGCCCGCCCAGCTGGTAGAGGAGCATTGAATAAATGGAATTGTTGGTCACCATCTGATTGCCGGCGATCATATTGGGGATCCCCACCGTCATGTTGTTGCGCTGGAGGATGGTCATCACTTTGTAAAAGTCTGTCCATGTCACCGGTGGGGCGATGTTCAGTTCATCAAAAATATCCGTTCGGTAGAACATGACGGGAAAACTTTCCGTCAGCGGGATTGCATAGTATTTTCCGTTATACCGATAAGGGACCATCGCCTGGGGATTGAACCGCTGCGTAACGGCGTCAAATCCCTCCAGGTCGCTCAGAGCGGCAAGACCATTTCTGCATGCAAGGTTGACCGGCTCCCCCGCCGAGATGAACAATGCGACATCAGGGCCCCGTCCCGACAGGATCGCAGGGACGAGTCCCTGCTGGACCAGCTTCACATTGACAGGGATCTGGCTTTCGGGGGTGAACAGGTTGTCCGTCAGTTCCTTCACAACCTGGACCTGGTCTCTTCCAAGATTGATCCATACCGTCACCGCTTGCCGATCTGTGTAGGTGTTCCCAACACCTGAATAGTCCGTCATGAATGATCCGATAAAAGCCTTCGCCTGGAAAAGAAAATTGTCCAGCACGCCTTCCGGCTGAAACAGCTTTGTCTGGTCAGGCGATGCGATCACGAAGTAGTCGATTTCCAGAGGCTGCTGCTTCAGGTAGTTGATGAAATCGGCAAAGGAACTCAGATTGGCCTGGAAAGTGGTCAGGCGCACCGGAATGCTGTCCGGTCTGTCGATCATACCGGCGAGCTGGACGATCAGTGTGTTCAGGATCACGGCATTGTCCGTAAGATTATCCTGTTTGTTGATCGACAGCAATTCATCCCGTGCCGACAGAAGCTTCGTGCGTGCTTCCGTAAGGGATCCGATCAGTCCGGGAATGTCTTTTTCCAGGGAATAATCCCTGTACTGGTCCGGCTGGATCCCCGTAATCATGATGATCTTCCGGTAGATCAGGTTGAGCGTGTACGATATGTCTTCCAGCGAGGTGGAAATGGATTCGATCGGGCCCGGGACGACCTGCAGCTTCAGTTCATTGCTTCCGGCATTCAAATGGAAAAGGTAATCCGTCTGTCCGTTCCCGAGAACCCGTTCCTGCCAGCGGTTGCTGTACGGGAATCCGATGGCGTCCGCCTCTGCAAACGGCACTTCGCCGTTGATGGAAAGCCTTCTGTATGAAGTCAGCCCGCGGTCGATATTTTGCCTGTACCGGAGGGCGATCCGGTAATAGCCTTCTTCCTGCACCGTTATGTCCCACACGATATACTGGCCGCTCAGCTGCCAGTTGGATTGCCCGATCGTGTTCAGTTTCAGCCGGACCGGGTCATTCGGATCCGTGGCGGCATTGGATCGGTCGTAAGTCGGGAAAAGGATCGTATCGGATTTATACAGAGAAGTCTCAGCCTGGACAACGATGCGTTTCCGGGACGTGATCTCCTGCTGCGGGATCTTCTGCGAGTACTCTGAATAAAGAGGAAGCGCTTCCTGATGATAAAGACGGATGTGCTTGATCGCCATGGGACTGCTCTGGTTGGTGATTTCAAGCGTGTTTTCCCCGCTTTTGAAATAGAAAAGATACGGAGCGTTGTACACGCCTTCTTTATCCGAAATCGCTTCTGCGATCCACCGGTCATCGCTGACCGCCGACGGCCTTATGTCATTGCCGCGGTTATCCTGCAGGATACGGCCCGAATCTTTCCATGTACGGGAGAGCTTGAGCCTTGTCATGGACTCGAATCCGGTTTCACCGTTGATCCGCATGCTGAAATCAATGCTTCGTGCGGAGGATGAGAGGCAGCTGTAGAGGATCTCGATCGTGTAGAATCCCGCTTCCGGGACATCGATTTTCCAGGTCGCCGAGCCCTCTTTGTTTTCCCAGAGCAGAACATCATCCAATCCCATGAACTGATCCTGCTTTACCAGCTGTGCATTGTCAGACGATTCATAATCGCTGGCTTCCTGAAGGACCTCCGCGTCCGGCCGGACAGCATCCGGGTATCTGGCAAGATAAGCCGGATACGTGTCAAGCCTCGTATAACTGCCGGTCTGTTCTGCGCCGACTGTAACGGTCTGCTCTGCCGTTCCGGCCTCTTCACCGGAAATCACGCCGGCATTCAGCGTGACGGCGCAAAGGCATGCCGCGGCGGTACAGATAAAACGATGGATGGTCGTAATGGTCTTCACTCTTTTTCCCTCAGCGGATCCGGCAGGATCCGCGATCCGTCCGCAGTGTCACTTCTCTCCGTCAGGAAGGATCGATCATGATCTGATAGATCTGCATGACGCTGTGATCTCCATTCTTTCCTCTGTCGCCGGTAGAAGGATTGTCCGTCATCTGGATCTCGATGGTATACGTTGAAACGGATGTAGAGTTATAGGGTGCGATCGCGAAGGTTCCGAAATCCCATGGGTATCCGGCGTCCATGTTCCCTTTGAGGACGCCGTTCACCTTGACCGATGCCACGCCGCCGTTCGGATCATTCGATCGGTACAATAATATCACGCTGCGGCCTGTAACCTCAATTTTCAGCGGCTCATCGGTATCTTCTGCTACCCAGGAGTACTTCATCTTGCCGAAAGTGCCCGAGGATTCCGCAAATCCGCCCAGCGAGATCAATGTCGCGTTTTCAGGGAAATCCGCAATATTCGTGTTCTGGATCTTGAAGGCATTTTCAAACCGCGAAGGAGTCAGCGGCTCGGAAAGCGTCGTGTCGACTTTTCCATCGAAAGAACCCAGGCGGGATTTCAGGTCGTCCAGGTAGCGGCCGATCAGATCCGCTGCGAGCTGATGCCCCAGATCATTCGGATGGATCGTGTCCGGCGAAACCTTGCTCCATTTCCATGTGCCGAGCTGGATGAGCGGATAAACGGCATCCCTCCAGCTGATCATCGGAAGCTCATACCGGATGCCGGTATTCATTTGCTGATTCTGCGTGCTGGTTCCATCATTCCTGCAGAAAAACAGAAGCATGATGCCCGGCTTGTTGACGGAATTCAGAAGTCTCCGCAGCGTGCTCTCGAAGTACTCGGCATATTCCGCACCGAACGCATCATTGACTGCAAAGTCGACAACGATGAAATCCGGGTCATACGGAAGGACATCATCCGCGATGCGATGGGCTGCCATCTGCGTACTGCTGGAACCGATGCCGGCATTATAGAACCGGATCGCCGAATCCGGAAAATTCTTCTCCCACCATTGTGCAACAAGGCTTGCATAGCACTTATCCTGGGTGCTTGCCATGTACCGTTCCGTGATCGATCCGCCCAAAGCAACGACCGTCACCGGTTTTCCTGCCTTCGCTTTCTTCATGGCTGCGAGGATCCGGTCCGGATTGCCTTCATCTTTCAGCGCCCTCTGATACATGGCTTCGAATGATGTCATCGGCAAATCCGTGGGCTCCGGTTCAGAAACCGTGCTTTCCTCGGAAACCGCGGCCGATGATTTGGAGGATGACCCGGACTTCGACGACATGGCATCGGAGGACCCGGTGCTTGCCGTTACAGAACCGGATCCATGCGATTCTGATGTGCTGACGCTTTCTGCCGGATTGGATGATTCCATGGACATTTCGCTCTTCCCTTCCGATATCCCGGAAACTTCAGAAAATGATTGGATCGCACTGCTTCCATTGCTGCTGTTTTCGCCGGGAACAGTGCATGATGCGAGCAGGACGGCCAGGATGAGAATAACCGGGATCCCCTTATGATTTAGAGACATGACAGATACTCCTATTTAGTTAGCTTACTTTACTATATTATACATTCTTTTTTGAAATGTCAATATGGTAAAATGATCCTGACCGAATTTGATTTTTTATATTGAGGATTCACAGAAAGATGAAAATGTGATATCATAAAGTAACTTTACTAAACACGCGGAGGTATCCTATGCATCCATGGAAAAGGGCTCTTCTTGACGGCGAATGGGAACTGGCCATCGTCCCGAATGATGAATACTGCAGCAATCCTTTCGAAATCAGGAATTATGCGGATTTTCAGCAGTGCAGCCATCTGAAAATCAAATCCACAGTTCCGGGCAATTTCGAGCTGGACATGCAGAAAGCAGGTCTGCTGCCGGATCCCTATTTCGGCTTGAACACGCTGGAGCTTCAAAAGCTGGAGAACCGGCATCTGTGGTATGCCAGAACATTCCTCTATGAAGATGATCTTTCGTCAGGTACGGCATTTCTGTGCTTTGAGGGGATCGATACGTTTTCAGAGATTTTTTTAAACGGCAAATCGATCGCGAAGACCGGGAACATGCTGATTTCCCATGAGGTCAGGGCGGATGGCCTGCGTCAGGGACTCAATGATCTCGTTGTCCATATCAGGCCCGCTTCCATCGAAGCACGCAGCCTTGAAATCACCCCGTCATCCTTTGCGATGAAATACAACGGCGCTTCGCTGAAAGTCCGCAAAGCCGCCCACATGTTCGGATGGGATATCATGCCGCGGATCCTCTCCGGCGGCATCTGGCGATCGGTATATATCTTTCAGAAGCCGAAAGCACGGATCGATGATGTCTTTATGTATACAACACGGATCGATACGCTCCGCCGTCACGCATCCGCGGAAGTATTTTTTCACATCACAGCCGAAAAGGATCAGCTGAAAGGCTACCGGATCGTCGTTTCCGGCGAATGCGGGGACAGCCGGTTCCGCGCCGAACAGGATCTGTGGCACAATTACGGAAAAATCGGCATCTATATTGCAGATCCGAAGCTGTGGTGGCCTGCCGGTTCCGGCAGAGCAGATTTGTACGATACAAAGGTCGAACTCTTTTTCAAGGATGAACGGCTCGATGTATACACCTTGGAATACGGCGTACGGACTGTCGAACTGCTCCGTACAAGCCTGACAGACAAATCCGGCAGCGGTGAATTCTGTTTCCGGATCAACGGTGCGAAAATCTTTGTAAAAGGCACGAACTGGGTGCCGGCCGATGCATTCCATTCCCGGGATAAGGACCGCCTGCCGGTCATGCTCGGGCTGCTGAAGGATATCGGGTGCAACGCGGTCCGGTGCTGGGGCGGGAATGTGTATGAGGATCATGATTTCTTTGATTTCTGCGACCGCAACGGGATCATTGTATGGCAGGATTTCGCGATGGGCTGCGCCATTTATCCCCAGGATCCCGATTTTCAGTCGGTGATGGCCGACGAGGTCCGGCAGATCGTCACGAAATTGAGGAACCACCCGTCTCTGGTATTATGGGCAGGCGATAACGAGTGTGATTGCGCGTATGCCTATTGGGACGCGATCCCGCGCGATCCGAATCAGAATGTGATCACGCGCAGACTCATTCCCGAAGTCCTGAGGCTGTATGACCACACCCGGCCTTATCTTCCGAGTTCCCCCTACCTTGATGAAACAGCATATGCCAAGCATGACCGAACGACACCGGAGGATCATCTCTGGGGTCCGCGCGATTATTTCAAAAGCTCATTTTATACCACTTCGGTGGCGCATTTTGCCAGTGAAATGGGATATCACGGCTGCAACGCACCGGAATCGATCCGCAGGTTCATCTCACCGGAGAAGGTCTGGCCATGGCAGGATAATGATGAATGGGTTGCCCATGCAGCCTCTCCGGAAATTGAAAAAAGTTCGCCGTTCTATTACCGGATCGAGCTGATGGCAAAGCAGATCAAGGAACTATTCGGACGGATCCCCGATGATCTGAATGATTTTGCCCTGGCCAGCCAGATTTCCCAGGCGGAAGCCAAGAAGTTTTTCATTGAACTGTTCCGGACATCCAAATGGCGCCGCACCGGGATCATATGGTGGAACCTGATCGACGGCTGGCCTCAGTTCTCAGACGCGGTCGTAGACTATTATTTTATCAAGAAACTCGCCTATCACTATATCAAAAACTCGCAGCAGGATATATGCCTGATGTTCGGTGAACCCGGCAATTGGAAAATCGATCTGTATGCTTCCAACGACACTTTGCAGAGTGCAGCGGTTCATTATACCGTTACGGATATTGCAGACCATGACCGGATCGTTCTTTCGGGCGACACGACGATCCTGCCGAATTCCTCCGCCATCATCGGCTCTTTGCCGTACAGCATGGGTGAAAAGCATTTCTATCAGATCGAATGGACCTATGACGGAAAGAAGGGTAAAAATCATTACCTTGCAGGAACACCACCTTTTGATCTGGATTTTTACAAGGATTGCATGAAAAAGGCCGGATTGTTGCTTCTGGAAGGGTTTGAATGACGGGGCGGCAGTCTCCCCTCACCCTTTCCGTTTCGGAAAAGAAAATGCCGCAGGGACTCCTGCGGCTTTTTTCTGATACGGGATTCGTGAAGAAATCGTTCAGTCGGTCTCGGACGCCGAGAAAATATTATTCAATACAACGGATGCAGCCGCCATGATCTCCGTGTTGTCATTCAGCTTTGACATGATGATCTCAGGCATGGAGATGTTCTTGGTGAATTCTCTTGAGTAGATCTCGTTTTTGATCATGCTCAGAAGCAGATCAGGCTTGTATTGTACTCGTCCGGACAGGATGACGGCCTCAGGTATGAAAATATTGATCACATTGGTAATGGCAAAAGAAAGATACTTCGCCTCCTGCTTCACGACATCCAGGCTTTGCTGATTTCCGGTCAGCGCATTGTCAATGATATCTTTCCAACTGTTGACATTCATCCCTTTGGCTTTGACTTTTTCAAGCACAAGCGGGATCGATGTGTACAATTCAAGGCATCCGTGGTTGCCGCATTTGCACAACTCACCGTCCATGTCGATGCTGACATGCCCGAACTCTGAAGTCAGTCCGCGGAGTCCCCGGTACGGCTTCCCGTTCAATATCTCTGCGGACCCGACGCCGTCTCCCAGAACGAGCATGAAGTAATTGTTGAATCTGGATCCCTGTCCGAAAAGCCTTTCCGCAAGGGCAGACGCCGTTGCGTGGTTCTCCACGAATATCGGAAGATCGATCTCCTTTTCGAATTGCTGGAGTATATTGAAATAATGCCATTTCTCGAAATTCGGCGGATTGATGATCGTCCCTGACTGCGTGTCGATCGGACCCGGAAGGCTGATGCCGACCCCGAGGATCTGATTGACGGGGATCTGCCTTTCTGTCATCACTTTTTTAATAGTGTCGGCGATCACTGCAACCGTCATGACAGGCACGAGATCATCAATATCGATGATCCTTTGTTCGAGAATGGCGCCGGTCAGATCCATGAGGCCGAGAACGCATTTATCGCGCGAAAGGTCGACGCCGATCGCATAATAATAATCAGGCCGGAGCGATAAAATTTCGGGATGCCGGCCCCGGATGATCTCTTCGACCCCGGTCTCCATGATGAAGCCGGTTTTGATGAGATATTCGACAATGGATGAAACAGCCGGGCGGGTCAATCCTGTGATCCGGGCGATCTCCGCTCGGGAGACCCGGTTCCGCCTGATGATATCCAGCACCGTCTTCTTGTTGACTGCCCGCAGAAACGTGGAGTTTTTCCCCTTGATGGCCAAGGCGCTGTCACCTTCCTTCTATCGTGATCGGATGCGATGAGGGATTGCCGCATCGGATTATGTTCATTATCTACTAAAGGATTTGTTAAATCAAGTATCTAAACAAAATAAAATGGGGCTATCCCATTTGCAGAAACAAGTCATTTTTCATCCGCGGAAACAGGTCCTGCCTATTGACAATAAGTCGGCAAAATGACATAATATAGTAAATTAACTAAATAATTATAACACGAGGTCACTGCTGCATGATTCCCAGAGATCGCATTAATAATATGCTCGCGTTTCGTCCGACGGATATGCCAGGCTTGCAGATCGATGTCTCCCAAAGAGGTCTGTATGAACATGGAGAAAAGCTGCGGGAGCTGTTCCGTACCGTCGAAGGCGATTTCGGAGCCATTTCAACAGTCCCGATCCCTGTCCCTCCGGCTGAAACGGTGGATGCCGACGGCAGCTACCATGAGCTTATAACGGATCCCTGGAGTGTCGTATGGGAATACCGTATTTTCAAAATGCACGGCCATCCGTATGCGCGGCCTTTAGACCATTGGGACGCTCTTGCCGCATACAAGCTGCCGGATAATGCCTATCCCGCGAAAAACACTCCTGCCTTCGAAACGATGCGGCAGCAGATTTCCATCGACAAGCAGAAATACTTCAAATTGACCGGCTGGGTCAGCATTTTTGAAAAATTGATCGCTATGCGTAAATTCGAAGACGTCCTGGCCGACATTGCCGAGGATGATCCCCATATCAATGAGCTGGCGGATCGGATCGTAGAATTTCAGGCAAGAGATGTTCAGAATATGATCGATCTCGATGTGGATGCGATCCAATTTGCCGACGATTTCGGGATGCGCTCCTCGATGCTCATTTCCCCTGCGGATTTCCGCCGGTTTTTCAAGCCGCGATTCAAGGAATTGGTGGCTCCGGTGAAAAAGGCCGGTAAGAAGGCATTCATGCATTGCTGCGGATATTCGCTTCCTATCCTGGAAGATTTCGTAGAAATCGGATTTGATACCGTGTGGCCGCAAATCGCCGTGTACGATCTGAAAAGCTTTGCTTCCTATTGCCGTTCGATCGGGATAGCCGTGGCCATTCATCCGGACAGGGCTGAATTGATGACCAACGGCAGCCCGGACGATATTGTTCGCCAAATGGATCAGTACATCGAGGCATTCAGGCCGACGGAAGGCGGAAGCTGGATCTATATCGAAATCGACAACGGTTTCCCTTATCCGAATAT
>CAZDPQ010000015.1:18827-31909 GCA_964507305.1 uncultured Oscillospiraceae bacterium | reverse complement strand
CCGGAGCGAACTTCTATTACTACCGGAACGGTCAGAATGATATAATAGGGATACTGAACGCGACCGGCATCAGTGTTGTCTCGTACGGTTATGACAGTTGGGGGAAGCTCGTCTCCACCACAGGCACCTTGGCAACTACGGTAGGGGTGATCAACCCGTACCGTTATAGAGGGTATCGCTATGATACCGAGACAGGGCTGTATTACTTGCAGAGCCGGTATTATGATCCGGCGACAGGAAGGTTCATTAATGCGGATGATACGGAAATTGTAAGTGCCAATACGGAAATTCTCGGGCAGAATCTGTTCTTATATTGCGTTAATAATCCAGTTACGAATATTGATCCGAACGGATATAACCCGGTTATCGTTTTAGGTATTGCAATTGAAGCAGCCGAACTAGCTATAATCGTAATCATTCTGGCGTTCTGCATAGCATATTTATGTATACCGGAATTTCAAGTAATGGTAAATGAAACTATTAATTGGGCAATTTCAAATAGTATAACCAATATCAATAGTATAATAAATTACTTTAAAGAACACACAAAAGGAGCAAGAAACAGTACAAAAGATAAACATCAAAAAGGACAAACCAGAAGAAAGAGAGATCAAGGAGGCGAGAAAGGTGATACGAGGAGAAATCCAAATCCCAATAAACGACAACCGAAATAGTGAAATTCATGAACATCTACAATCATTAAGTAAAAAGGAGGTCATTTCACTGATATACACGAATATTTATAAGACACAAAATTTCTCAACCGGTATAATATCTGAAGTTTTCGAAAACGAAATAATAATCAATCACTTTCTACCAAATGGCAAATATGATGGTTTTGTGGTAAAGAACATATCAGATATATACAAAATTGAGTCAGGATCAAAATATGCTGAAAAAATTGATACACTAAGAAAATTGCATAAAACGAATCATGCTAAAGTTCAAAGATACAGAGAAAATGGTTTTCTATCTGTTCTAGATTATGCTCATTCAAGTAATAAAGTAATATCAGTAGAACTGTCTGATAGCGATAATTTAGACGCAGTCGGATTTGTACGAGAATTAACGGATGCGTTTTGCTCTATCTTATTAATTAATGAGTATGCTGAAGAGGATGGTCTCTGTAAAATTCGAATTGAGAATATTACGCATTTATCATGCGATGGAGATGATGAGATGACATTATATGAATTGTTTCTACAAAAGAATAATAGAGACTGATCCGGACGCAGAAGACAGTCGAATCGGCCACGACGGATTATTACCTGAACGGCGGGCAGGTGGAAGTCGAGACGAACGGCACGTACTACCTGCATAGCCGGCATTATGATCCGACGACAGGGCGGTTTGTCAATGCGGATGGGCAGTTAACAACTGGTAGTGACATGACAGGTTTGAGCCTATGACTATAATAGTATATTTTATTCTAGCTCTGCAAGTACAAATAGCTTACCAAAGACCGGAGAGCCGGACTCCAGCCAAACCCTGCCCAATCCTGATGGAACTCCGAAACAGAAACGATGGTATGGTCTGGATGGTAACGCCGAGAGAGATAGAGATTATAACCATCCAGGAGATGTTCCGTTTCCGTATGACCATGAATGGGAAAACGGGAAAAGGCAAAAGGATCATTTACCACCATCGTTAGTGAGAGACTAATAATGATATTCGGATAGCTTGAAGTATTGGAGGATTTGTTATGTGGCATATAATTAGTAACGATAGTGATTTAGCCAGTTTTATGAATATAGTTTACTCTTTTCATGATAGTTGCATCAAGGAAATGAAATATTTGAGCGGGGCATACGTTAATGATGAATTGTCGATGTATCCCATAAATGATCGTAGAATACTAAAAGTGATTGTGCAGCGTCAATTTCAAGGTCATGCTATGATTGAGATGGAATTTGAAGGTTTACAACATCTGCAATTATCACCATGTAATGACGAATATACGTGCGAGATATTGGATGCAACAATGATATTTGTTGATGATTATATTTACTGGTGTGATAATGGAGGAATAACTGAACCGGACTTACAGAATTATAACGGTACTATCATCTGTGCATCAAAATTCCGCTGGCGTTCTATAGACAATTGCATGGGAGATAGTGAATTCTATTTATCAAAAGTTTGAATATGGAAAGATATGGTATGACATGAAGCGTCTAGAGGATTGATTATTAATGAATTGAAGTCTTCATGCCGGTCGGCAATGCCGGATGTGTTTTGAAAATGAAAAGAAAGCTCGTAACCGGCTTTGTTGTAGGGTTGTCAAACATATTTCACGTTGAATGATTAAGGAAAGAGGTTTGGAAAGTAGTCCAAGGATTTTTCCGTTTTCATAATCAGATCATGTCTTATCAATTATTATATAACGATGAAAGTAATATCATTGAAACTATGTATTCATTTGCTCCGGGCGATTCGCGCGCGGTTGACGGAGCGCCGGTTTCATGATATAGTGTTTTTCACGTACATATGTACGCGGTGCAAGGACACATGAAGGATCGGGTGACATGAGAAAGAGTGAATATTATCTGATCAAGTCGGATGTGCTTCCCGAAGTCTTCACGAAGGTTCTGGAAGTCGGACATCTGCTCAGCTCGGGGAGGGCATCATCAGTCCATGAAGCCGTTCGCCTTGTCAACCTGAGCCGGAGCGCCTATTACAAATACAAGGATTCGGTGCTGCCCTTTTATGAGACCTCGCCGGGGAAGCTTGTGACGATCATTTTCATGGTCGAGGACTTTCCCGGGATCCTGTCCGGCATCATCAATGCGATGGCGGCGGCGCAGGCCAACATCCTCACGATCAACCAGAATATCCCGATCAACGGTCTGGCCGATGTGACGATCGTGATCGAAACGGATATCATGACAAAGCCGCTCGAAGACCTGATTTCCGAGCTGGTGAGGATCCCGGGCGTCCGTTCGCACCGGATCCTCGCGCGGGATGAGCATATCGGCAACAGGCCGGAACCGCTCCGGGAGAAATGACAGGGGAGAAGCAGCGATGGAGAAGGCCGGGAGATAAAAAATGATGACAGTCAATATGGCGATCCTCGGGTACGGGGTGGTCGGATCCGGTGTCGCGGAAGTCTGGGGGATGAACCGGGACTATATCGCGGAGAAGACAGGCCGGATGATCCACCTGAAGAAGATCCTGGACATCCGGGATTTTCCCGGGGACCCGTTTGAAGACAAGATCACGAAAAACGCGGATGATATTTTCGGCGACAGCGACATTTCCGTGGTCGTGGAGACGATCGGCGGGACGGGGATCGCCTATGAGTTTACGAAAAGAGCGCTGCTCGCGGGTAAAAGCGTCGTCACATCCAACAAGGAGCTGGTCGCGACGCACGGGCCGGAGCTTCTCGAGATCGCCGCAGCGGGGAAAATCAGCTACCTGTTCGAAGCCAGCGTCGGCGGCGGGATCCCGATCATCCGTCCGCTGACCAAATGCCTTTCGGGCAACAGGATCATGACGATCGGCGGCATCCTCAACGGGACGACGAATTATATCCTGACCGGGATGATGGACCGCGGCATCTCCTTCGAAAAAGCCCTGCGCGAAGCCCAGAGCCTCGGATACGCGGAGCAGAATCCCGTTTCCGACATCGAGGGAACGGACGCCTGCCGCAAGCTTGCCATTCTTGCGAGCATTGTCACGGGTGAATACATCGATTACCGGCTGATCCGCACCGAAGGCATTTCGCGGATCACACCCGAAGACATGCGGTATGCCGCGTCCCTCGGATACAAGATCAAGCTGCTCGCGCAGATCCGCCGGCTGGACACGGCCGAACCGGAAGCGATCGTCGCGCCGATGTTCCTTTCCGCCGCCGATCCGCTCGCGATGGCGGACGATGTGTTCAATGCCATTTATGTCGAAGGGAATGCCCTCGGGCCTTCGATGTTCTATGGGCAGGGCGCGGGCAAGCTGCCGACCGCAAGCGCCATCCTGGCCGATGTGATCGAGGCGGTGCTCCACATCAATCTCACGCCGCACCGGATCACCTGGAGCACCGGCCGCCGGATCCGGATCCGGGACCACGGCGAATGCCGGGTCCGCGCGTTCATTCGACTGAAGGACTGCCCGCAGTCGCGGTCGTATGCCGAACGTCTGGGTGAAATAACCGATGTTACATATGCCGGAGAGATTTTCAGCGGCGAATTCGCGATCCTGTGCGGGCTGCAGAAGCCGATCCGCGAAAAGGAGCTGCGCGAGCAATCCCTTCCGGACGATCTGAAACGCTCCATGATCCGGATCTACAGCGACCGGGATCTCTGAGATCCAGATCTAGAGCGACAGGGATCTCTGAGATCCGTATCCACTATGACCGGGATCTCTAAGATCCATATCTACGACGACCGGGATCTCTAAGATCCGGCGGAGACGGGTCAGACGATGTTTCTCCTGTATTCCGCGCAGCGGTGCTCGAGCTCCGTCATCAGGGAATTCATGCGGACCTGCAGGCCGGACACCGTGTCGTAATCCCTGGATTCCAGGCTCCTGCGGATCTGTGTGAAGATGGAAACATAATCCGCGGTATCCCTGGCGAGCCGGTCCTTCAGGTCATCGATCGCTTTCCATTTTTCTTCATCATAGAGGCTTTCGGGGCCGGTGCCGTGGCAGGGGCGGCAGGAGCGCAGGATCTCGAGGTTTTTCGGAAGGATCCGCTCGGACAGCTCCAGCTTCCACATCCGCCGCATGGCCTTGGCGTAGGACTCGATGATGATCGGCGTGAAAACACTGCCTTCCGTCAGGATCCCGAGGCCTTCCTCATGGCGGAGCAGTCTGCTGAGCGTCTCGAAGACCGTCGAGGGAGGAACGCCGAACAGGCGGTTCCGGTCAGCCTCGCTGTACTTTTTGAACAGATCCTCTTCGGAGCGGAACACGCGATCGGCCGGCAGATATTCCCCCGGAACCCCGTACTCCTTGCAGAATTCGCTTTCGAGCTTTGCCGCGGTCCGGCCCCGCCCGGCCGCATAGGCGATGCCGTCAAGGGCGCACTGGGATATGGCGCCGAGGCAAAGGTAGACATTCGTATGGGGATTCGGGGAGCGGATTTCGAAACGGGTCGAAAGAGGAGAATCTTCGCTGCGGATCAGGCCGAGAAGAACGGTCCGGTTTCTGGAAGAGACGTCCTTGGTCAGCCCGAGGGACGCGACGGGGTGGGTGGGGGCTTCGAATCCGGGCTTCAGACGGTTGAATGCGTCATTGGTGACGGTGATGAACGCGCCGAGGACATCGTAATGCTTCAGGATGCCCATCAGAGCGCCCCAGCCGATCGGGTTGAGGTAATCCTTCCGGTAATCGGCCGGCGCGAACAGATTGATCTTGCGGCCGTCCCTGAGGGTCGCGACCGCGTTGACATGGATATGTTCCCCGCTCCCGGCCACGCCTTCGACCGGCTTGGCCATGAACGTGGCCTCGAGTCCGTGGAGGCGGAACACTTCCTTGATGAAGATCCGCGCGAACAGCTCGTTGTCCGCCGTCTGCAGGGCGGAAGAGAATCTCCAGTCGATCTCGAGCTGCTCCATGACATTGACCATATTGCCGCTGCCGGACAGATGGGACTTGACGCCGCCGACTTCCTTGTGCCCCATTTCGGGCTGGAAGCCGTACCGGTCGAGCAGCTCGATCGCGTTCTCAAGCGCCGTCCGCACGACGCCCTTCGTCCGCTTCCAATACTGCTCCTTCATCCCCTGGGAAACGGAAAGCTGCTCGACGACGACCCTGTCGTCCGGCGTGCGCACCCAGAACTCCAGCTCGGTGGCGGAGGTCAGGGCGACCGTCGCGACATCGTCGGGGGAAATGCCCCAGATCGCGCACAGCTCCGGGTTTTCTTTCAGATGGCGGAGCATCCTCTCGTTGAAATGTTCGACGGCGCGCTTGAGGATCGAACGGGAGCAGACCTCCCGGCCGTTGTGAACGAGAAAGCAGGGGATCCGTAGGGTGCCGACGGGCTTGCCGGATTCCGGCATCAGGTTCTCGTAATTGTAATCCACAAACCAGTGGACGGACAGATCCGCAATGAAGTCGACCTTGCCGTCGCTGAGGGTGGCGATCCCGGGCAGGACGACGGATGATCCGTCCGTCTGGACTGCGCCGTTGAGAAAATTGTCGATGTTGTCCAGAAAAAGTCCGACGGGGATGCGCTCGTCCGTGTCGTTTCCGGAAAGGTCGATGCCGACCAGGGATACAAAGCGGATCTCCGGATGGGAAACCAGCTTCTGCCTGACGACATCGGCCTGATGCAGGTCTTTCGGGAGCGTGTAGAGAAGGTCATTCCGCAAAATGAATTTATCCATATTCCGTCATCCTCGCCGATCAATATGGGGAAAGCAGATGCCATAAAATATATTCTACAATAACATGACCGATGCGGCAATAGCCCCGGCACCGAATACCGGGACGCCGGGCCGGAGGTTTTCCGGCGCCGCCGTCCGGCTTCCGGGAATGGTGAAAACTGCACAATCGCACGTTGGCGACGCGGATAAATCCATGATCATTCACGCATTGCGGGGACCGGAGCGGAATGTTATAATTTGTTGTCGGACAAAAGGCGCCGGATCGCCTGTGTACGGCATGATCCAGGACAGACTCGGAGGTGCATCGGATGAAATCGCTGGCTGAGCTGAACGCTCTCAGAGAAAAGGCCAAAAGGGAAATGGCTCCGGAGAATGACACCGGAACAAGGAAAGTCGTGGTCGGCATGGCGACCTGCGGCATCGCGGCGGGGGCAAGGCCGGTCATGGATGCGATCACCGAAGAGCTGCAGACCCGCGGCGCCGCTCATGTCAAAGTCGCGATGACCGGCTGCATCGGCGTATGCAGGCTTGAGCCCATCGTCGAGGTGTTCGAGCCTGACGGGAGCAAGACCACATATGTCAAGATGGATGCGGCCAGGGCGCGCAGGATGGTGGCGGAACACCTGATCAACGGACAGATCTGCACGGAATACACGATCGGCGCGTACGAGAAGTAGGATGCAGCCGGCCGCCGGGCATGATCCGGCCGACCCGCCGCAAGCCGGCGCACCGTTCGGACAGGATGGGGGTATTCGTGTTTCTTGCTCTTGATTCGTTAAAATTCTATAAATTAAAGAGTGAAAATACGGCAAGGGCCCTCTTTGTGATCGTCTATCTCCTTTTTCTCGGTTTTTCCATGTTCCACATCGGGAAGCCCGTGGACATGAATGCCCTGCTGGAGGCATTCCAGAGCAGCGACGCGTCGAAATTTCCGTCGTTTACCTCCGCCAACGCGCTGTATTACGCGTCCGTGCTGGTTTTTTCGATGCTGATGTCCTATTTTTCCCTTGTCTACGCCACCTGCTTCATCATGGAGCATGACGGCTTCCCGGGGAAAAAAGGGATCATCGCCTCCCTGCGGCAGCTTCCCCGGCTCATCGGCTATCTCCTGATCCTGATCGTGCCGGCGATCATCAGCGCGGTATTTCTTTTCATCCCCCTGATCTATCTATACTACTCGCTGTTCTTTGCCCCGGCGCTCATCACAGAAGGGCGCAAAGGCATTTTCGAAGCCATGATCGAGAGTTTCCGCACGACCCGCGGCTTCCGTATCAGCATTTTTTTCAATCAGATGCTGATCTATTTCATCCTCAATTTCCCCATGACGCTCGCAGCTTCCGGTTTTCTCTACAGCGGCTACAATGACACGATCGCCGAATATCTGGTCCTTTCCTTCATCAGCGCGGCCCAGATCCTCATCACCGGCCGGTTGATGGGCAATTTCTACCTGATCGCGGTCAAGAACGAGGGAAACGTCCGCAAGGTCATCGAACAGATGGGGAAGCCCGGCGGCGGCAATGATGAGGACTCCGGGGACAGCGGAAACGACGAAGAGCATCACGGCGAATAAGCAATATCGGGAGGCAACGCATGCAAAAGAGAAATTACGGGGAAGAATCGCTGGCGAAACACAAGGAGTGGAAGGGGAAGATCGAGGTCATCACCACGGTCCCCCTGGCGACGCGCGAGGACCTGTCGCTCGCCTATACACCCGGCGTGGCGCAGCCCTGCCTTGAGATCCAGAAGGACACGGACCTGTCCTATACCTATACACGCAGATGGAACCTGTGCGCGGTCGTCACCGACGGCACCGCCGTGCTGGGCCTCGGAGACATCGGGCCGGAAGCCGGCATGCCCGTCATGGAGGGGAAATGCGCGCTGTTCAAGGCCTTCGGCGATGTGGACGCTTTCCCGCTCTGCATCCGGTCCAAGAATACGGACGATATCGTCAATACGGTCAGGCTCCTTGCCGGCAGCTTCGGCGGCATCAATCTCGAGGACATATCGGCGCCCCGCTGCTTCGAGATCGAACGGCGCCTCAAGGAATGCTGCGACATCCCGATTTTCCATGACGACCAGCACGGCACCGCAGTCGTGACGCTGGCGGGTCTGATCAACGCGCTCAAGATCGTGGGCAAGAAGATCGGCGATATTTCCGTGGTGTTCAACGGAGCGGGCGCCGCGGCCACCGCGATCGTCAAGCTGCTGATCCCGTGCGGGCTCCGGAATGTCGTCGTGTGCGACCGGTCGGGAGCGATTTACGAGGGCCGGGACCATCTGAACGAAGCGAAGCAGGAGCTTGCCGCCATGACGAACCGCAAGGGGCTGAAAGGATCGCTCGCGGATGTGATCCGCGGGGCCGATGTCTTCATCGGGGTGTCCGCGCCCGATATGGTTACGGAAGACATGGTGCGGTCGATGGCCGCGGATCCCGTGATCTTCGCCTGTGCGAATCCCACGCCCGAGATCATGCCCGACAAGGCCATCCACGCGGGTGCCGCCGTCGTGGCGACGGGACGGTCGGATTTTCCGAACCAGATCAACAACGTCCTCGCGTTTCCGGGCATATTCCGGGGGACGTTCGACGTGCGTGCCAGCGATATCAACGACGAGATGAAGCTTGCCGCCGCGTACGCCATTGCCGGTCTGGTCGGCGACGGGGAGCTCAGCCCCGACTGCATCATCCCGTCCGCATTTGATAAGCGGGTCGGCCCGGCGGTGGCGAAAGCGGTCGCCGAGGCCGCGCGGAAGAGCGGCGTCGCCAGGATATGATCCGTCCGGCCGTGCGTCGCGGGTAGACGCGCCGGGTGAAAAACAGTATACTGATGGGTACTTCCATGAGGCGCCGGCGGCTCGCCGGAGCGAAGCGGGGGAGCCCGCTGATTCGGAGGAGGGAGACAGATGGATCTGAAACTTGACGTGCTGGATATGCTGGAGAAAAATGCCAGGCTCACGGCCTCCGACATCGCGGTCCAGCTCGGGACGGAGCCCGAGACGGTTGCCGGGATCATCCGCGATGCCGAAAGGGACAAGCTCATCCTCGGATACAAGACGCTGGTGAATCGCGAAAAGATCGACGACAACGCGGTCACCGCCATGATCGAGGTCCGGATCACTCCGCAGAACGGGCAGGGCTTCGACCGGATCGCCCGCAGGATCTACAGCTTTCCCCAGGTGAGGGACTGCTACCTGATGTCCGGCGGGTTCGACCTGATGATCATCGTGGAGGGCAGATCCCTCCGGGATGTCGCGAATTTCGTGTCGGAGAAGATCGCCCAGCTGGATCATGTGATTTCGACCGCCACCCATTTCATCCTCAAGCGCTACAAGTCCGACGGAACCGTGTACGAGACCGCTCCCGAGAATGACCGGGAGGCAGTCGTGCTATGAACCTGGAGTCCAAGCTCTCTGACATCGTCAAATCCGTCCCTCCATCCGCGATCCGCAAGTTCTTCGACCTTGCCAATGAGATGAAGGGCGAAGTGATTTCCCTTTCGATCGGGGAGCCGGATTTCGTCACCCCCTGGCATATCCGGGAGGCGGGCATCCGCTCGCTCGAACAGGGGAAGACGCATTATTCCCCCAACCAGGGCTATATCGAGATGAGAGAAGCAGCCGCATCCTACATCAAGAGGCGGTTTTCCGTATCCTACGATCCGGTGCGCGAGGTCATCGTCACAGTCGGCGGCAGCGAAGCCATCGACGACGCGGTCCGCGCGCTCATTGATCCCGGCGACGAGGTGATCATCCCCGAGCCGTGCTTCGTGGCCTACAAGTCCTGCGTGATTCTGGCGGGAGGCGTCCCGGTGCTGGTGCCCTGCTCCGCGGACAACGGGTTCAAGCTGATGCCCGGGGATCTGCGCGATGCTGTCACCGGACGCACCAAGCTCGTCATCATGGGATATCCGAACAATCCCACCGGCGCCGTGATGACCCGTGAGGAGCTCGAGCCGATCGCCGCGGTCATCCGGGAGAAGGACCTTCTTGTCCTATCGGATGAGCTGTACGCGGAGCTCAATTATTCGAAAGCGGGCCATTATTCGATCGCCCGCTTCGAAGGGATGAAGCGGAGGACGATCCTCATCAGCGGGCTGTCGAAGGCTTTTGCGATGACCGGATGGCGCATCGGCTTCGCCATGGGGCCGGAACCGATCATCGCCGCGATGAACCGGATCCACCAGTATGTGATCATGTCTTCCCCGACGACGGCGCAGTATGCGTCGATCGAGGCGCTCCGCAACGGCGATGAGTCGGTCGCGGCGATGAAGGACGAATACGACCGCAGGCGCAAGATCATCCTGGCAGGGCTGCGCGGATGCGGACTCGACTGCTTCGAGCCGCTCGGGGCTTTTTACGTGTTTCCCTCGATCCGGCGGACCGGCATGTCGTCCGAGGTTTTCTGCGAAAAGTTCCTGATGGAGAAAAAGGTGGCCATCGTGCCGGGAAACGCGTTCGGAGCGTGCGGCGAGGGGCATGTGCGCATCAGCTACGCGGCATCGACCGACAGCATCGGCCAGGCCATGGAGAGGATGGCAGAGTTTATCAGGGAGCATGCATAAATGATCGAATTCGACCAATACAAGGCAGATATCAGAGAGTTGTCCGAAAAGCTTCCGCTGCTCAAAGCAGCGCTCCGCATCGACCGGCTGTCCGACGAGATTTCAGAACTGGAGAGCCGGGCGCAGGAGCCGGGGTTCTGGAATGATGTCGAAAAGGCCCAGTCCATCCAGACGCAGGTGAAGCATCTGCAGAAAAAAGTGGATATCTACCGGAAGCTCGAACGCGGGCTCGAGGATGCGGAAGTCCTGTGCTCTCTGGGGGAAGAAGCGGACGACCCTTCAGTCGCGGCCGAAGTGGCGGAAACCATCGGACGGATCCGCGAAGATTACGAGACCATGCGTCTGGAAACGCTTTTTACGAATGAATACGACCATTTCAACGCGATCCTGACGCTGCATGCCGGGGCAGGGGGGACCGAGGCCCAGGACTGGGCCGAGATGCTCTACCGGATGTACACGCGATGGGCCGAGAAGCATGATATGGAGATCCGGCTGCTGGATTGCCTGGACGGGGATGAAGCCGGGATCAAGAGCTGCTCGTTCATGATCTCCGGCGAAAACGCCTACGGGTACATGCGTTCCGAGATGGGCGTCCACCGGCTTGTCCGGATTTCTCCGTTTGATGCTTCCGGACGCCGGCATACATCATTCGCTTCTCTGGAGGTCATGCCGGAGATCGGCGATGCGATCAAGGTCGATATCCGGTCTGAGGATTTGAAAGTCGACACCTACAAGTCTTCCGGAGCGGGCGGCCAGCATGTCAACAAGACCGAATCCGCCATACGGATCACGCATGTCCCGACCGGCGTCGTGGTCACCTGCCAGACGGAGAGATCCCAGGTCCAGAACCGGGAGACCGCTATGAATATGCTCCGTTCCAAGCTGTTCGCGATGGCGCAGGCTGCCCATATGGACAAGATCGAGGATCTCAAGGGCAACCAGATGGATATCGCCTGGGGCAGCCAGATCCGGTCCTACGTGTTTTGTCCGTACACGATGGTCAAGGACCACCGCACCGGATATGAGACGGTGGCGGTGCAGGATGTCATGGACGGCAACCTGGACGGATTCTTCAATGCCTATTTATCCGGTATGCGCGCAGATATGGGCTGAACGCTCATTAGAATGAAGCCGGTATGACCGGACGTCATGACAACACAAATGATCGGGAACAAGGAGAAGCGATGAAAAAGGTACTGGTGATCATGGGAAGCGACTCGGATTTTTCGGTCATGAAGCAGGCGCTGGATGTGCTGGACCAGTTCGGCATCGGCTATGGCGCGGAGGTCTGCTCCGCGCACAGGACTCCCGAGAGGGCGGCACGCATCGCTTCCGGCGCCGCGGATGCCGGATACGGCGTGATCATCGCCGGCGCCGGACTCGCGGCCCATTTGCCCGGTGTCCTCGCGTCCTACACGGTCCTGCCCGTGATCGGCGTCCCGATTTCCGGCGGCGCCCTGGGCGGACTCGACGCCCTGTACGCGATCGTCCAGATGCCGTCCGGCATCCCGGTCGCTACGGTTGCGATCGACGGGGCCGCGAATGCCGCGATCCTTGCAGTCCAGATCCTTGCCGTGTCCGACGCGGCCCTTTCCGGCAGGCTTGCCGGATACAAGGCCGGCCTCGCGGCGAAGGTGGAGGAGAAAAACAAGGCTCTGCAGGAGAAGCTGCCGCATCGCAGCCTTTGATCGGAGGCCGGAATGAACATCGCCGTATTCGTTTCAGGCGGAGGGACCAATCTTCAGGCAATCATCGATGCGATCCGGAGTGGAGCGCTGCCCGGAGTCGCCATTACGAAAGTGATCGCTTCACGCGACGGCATTTTCGCAATCGAACGGGCGCGGTCGGCGGGGATCCCGGTTTCCGTGATCAGCCGGAAAGCATACGCCGATATCGCGGAATATGACGGCGCGCTGATCCGCGAGATGCAGGAAGCGCAGGCCGACCTCATCGTCCTGGCCGGTTTTCTATCCCTTCTCGGCGAAGCATTCATCCGTGAATATGCCGGCAGGATCATCAACATCCACCCCTCGCTGATCCCCGCTTTTTGCGGAGAAGGCATGTACGGCCTCGCGCCGCACAGGGCCGCGCTCGCCGCGGGGGTCAAGGTAAAGGGGGCAAACGTCCCATTTTGACTCCCACGGGACCTACCCCGGCCCGACCAGCATCAGTAAGCCCTTGAGGGCCCCCGCCGCCCCCA
>CAZDPQ010000015.1:0-18817 GCA_964507305.1 uncultured Oscillospiraceae bacterium | reverse complement strand
CGGCGATAAGGCCGTGTATGACGTGGACCGCAAGGTGGTCAAGGTCACGGGGGCAACGGTCCATTTTGTCGACGAACGGTACGACGCCGGGCCGATCCTGCTGCAGAAAGCCGTGGAGGTCCGCAGCGGCGACACGCCCGAGACGTTGCAGAAGCGTGTCATGGAAGAAGCGGAAAGAGTTCTTTTACCCGAAGCCATCCGGCTTATTTCGGAGCATACGGTCCGTATCATCAACGGGAGGGTCCTGGCAGGATCCGATGGAGGTGCACAATGAAAAGAGCCATAATCAGCGTATCGGACAAAAGCGGGATCGTCGAACTGGCAAGGCAGCTGAATATCCTCGGGATCGAGATCATTTCCACGGGAGGCACTGCGGCGCTTCTTTCCCGCGAAGGCGTCGCGGTAAAGCAGGTGTCGGAGATCACGGGATTCCCGGAGTGCCTGGACGGAAGGATCAAAACGCTGCATCCCAAGATCCACGGAGGGATCCTCGCCATCCGGGAGAATCCTTCCCATATGGACATGCTCCGGCAGCTCGGCATCGCCCCCATCGACTATGTCATCATCAATCTGTATCCATTCAAGGCAACGGTCATGAACCCGAAATCCACGTTTGAAGACTGTATCGAAAACATCGATATCGGAGGACCGGGCATGCTTCGCGCCGCGGCGAAAAACCACCGCGATGTGACCGTACTGACGGATCCGGACGACTATGCCGCGGTCCTTGACGAGATCAGGCATTTCGGCGCGACGACCCCGGAAACGCGGATGCGTCTCGCCGGCAAGGTTTTCGCCCATACGGCGGCTTACGACGCGCTGATCGCGGACTATTTCGCCGACCGCATCCCCGGAGACGGATTCCCGCAGAAGCTGACCATGACCTATGAGAAGGTCTCTGTCATGCGTTACGGCGAAAACCCGCACCAGAAAGCCTGTTTCTACAAGAATGCGATTCCGGAGGAAGGTGGTCTTTCCGAAGCGGAGCAGCTCGGGGGAAAAGAGCTGTCCTACAATAATATCGCGGATACGGACGCGTGCATCGCCCTGCTGAAGGAATTCAGCGAGCCGACCGTCGTTGCCGTCAAGCACGCCAACCCCTGCGGCGTGGGGAGCGCGGACGACCTGTTCACCGCATGGCAGAAAGCCTTTGAGGCGGATAAGGTGTCGATTTACGGGGGGATCGTCGCCGCGAACCGCGAGATCGATGCGCAGACCGCAACCGACATGGCGAAGGTGTTCCTGGAAGTGATCGTCGCCCCGTCCTATTCAGAGGAAGCGCTTGAGATTTTTGCGGCGAAGAAAAACCTGCGCGTCCTGAGGCTGCCGAAGGTCGGCGAACCGGTTCGCCGTGGCGAGAGGAATGTCAAAAAAGTCATCGGCGGGATCCTGGTCCAGGACTACGACACCGGCGCACCGGACCCGGAGCATTGGACGACAGCCACACAGAAGCCTATCGCGGATGCGGATGCCGAAGACCTGCTTTTCGCGATGAAAGTGGTGAAGCATGTCAAGTCGAATGCCATCGTCCTGGCGAAGGGAAAGAAAACAACGGGCATCGGCCCGGGACAGCCGAACCGCATCACGTCGCTGCGGATCGCTGTCGAAAATGCGGGGGCCGAAGCTGCGGGGTCCGTTCTCGCGTCCGACGCGTTTTTCCCGTTCCCCGATTGTGTGGAAGAGGCGTCAGCGGCCGGGATCCGGGCAATCATCCAGCCGGGCGGGTCTGTTCGCGATGAGGTTTCCATCGAAGCCTGCAACCGGAACGGCCTGCCCATGGTGTTCACGGGGATGAGGCATTTCAGGCATTGACAGGCCGCGCGCGGCGAAAGGAGCCGGTATGAAGATTCTGGTGGTCGGGGGCGGCGGAAGGGAACACGCGATCCTCTGGAAGCTATCGCAAAGCATCCGGAAGCCGGAGCTTTACTGCGCGCCCGGCAATGCGGGGATCGCCGGACTGGCGGTCTGCGTGCCGATCAAGGCGATCGAGATCGAAAAGCTGGCGGCGTATGCCGCCGATGCGAAAATGGACCTGGTTTTCGTGGCTCCCGACGATCCGCTGGCGATGGGGCTGGTCGACCGGCTCCAGGAGCGCGGGATCCGGGCGTTCGGCCCGACGGCGCGCGCGGCGGTGATCGAGTCCAGCAAATCGTTTTCCAAAGAGCTGATGCGCAAATATCATATCCCGACTGCCGCCTATGAGGTGTTCACCGATGCGGATGCAGCCGTGAAGCATATCGGGACGCTGGAGCCGCCGATCGTCGTCAAGGCGGACGGGCTCGCGCTCGGCAAGGGCGTCATCATCGCCGGCTCAAGGGAAGAGGCCGCTGCGGCGGTGGAAGACATGCTGAGCGGCAAAGCTTTCGGGGATTCCGGCAGAACCGTGCTGATCGAAGAGTTCCTCCGCGGCCGCGAACTGACGGTCCTTGCATTTACGGATGGCTTCACGGTCGTCCCGATGCCCAATTCGCGGGACCACAAAAAGGCATTCGACCATGACGAAGGACCGAACACCGGCGGGATGGGAGCGGTCTGCCCCGGCGAGATCCTTTCGGAGGACATGGAGCGGGAGATGCTCGAGACGATTTTCCAGCCGACGGTCGACGCCATGCGGATGGAAGGCAGATTATTCAAAGGAGTGATTTATTTCGGGCTGATGCTGACCGCGGACGGGCCGAAGGTAATCGAATACAACGCCAGATTCGGCGATCCGGAGGCGCAGGCGGTCCTTCCGCTTCTGGAGTCGGATTTCGTCCGGATCATCGATACCGTGATCGACGGCCAGCTGGACAGCATCCATATCCGCTGGAGCCGGCGTGCCTCGTGTTGCGTCGTGGCCGCTTCGGGCGGCTACCCCGCCTATTACGATACGGGATATAAGATCAGCGGCCTCGACCGCACGGATTGCCTTGTGTTTCATGCGGGCACGAAGACGGATCCCGCCGGCGGCGCCGCCGTCACGTCGGGCGGGCGGGTGCTCGGGGTCACGGCTGTCGCCGATTCGCTTCCGGAAGCGATCGACATCGCATACCGCAATATCGCCGCGATCCATTTCGAAGGGATGCATTACCGGACGGACATCGGAAGGACAACATGAGGATCGGTCTTTTCGGAGGGACATTCGACCCGATCCACCGGGGCCATGCCGCGCTCCTTGCGGCAGCCGCAACCGGCGGCTTTTTCGACCGCATCCACGTGATCCCCTCCGCGATCCCTCCGCATAAATCCCTTCACCATGTCAGCATGCCGTCCTACCGGTACGAAATGGCCCGGATCGCGGTGAAGGACATGGATTTCCCGATCCCCGTGGTCCTGAGCGACATCGAGATCCGCCAAAACAAGGTATCCTATACGATCGATACGGTGAGGGAGATCGCGAAGCTTTACAAGTCGCAGGCAGGCATCTACCTGATCTGCGGCGCCGATGTCGCCGGCCAGATCGAGAACTGGCACATGCCGGAAGCGCTGCTGCGCGAGGCGGGGTTGTTCCTGGCCGGACGGCCCGGGTGCGGCGAAGAAGAGCTGGAGGCCCGGATCCTCCGTCTGAAGAACAAATACGGGACGAAAATCGAGCGTTTTTTTGCCGATCCCGTGGACATTTCTTCCATGCAGCTGCGGGAGATGATCGCGTCGGATGATCCCGGTGCGGAAGCTTTTCTGGATCCGGGAGTGTTCCGGTGGATCCGCGAAAATGCCCTGTACGACCCGGCTTATGACTTTGCAGGGTGCTTTGATTTCCATATGGTAAAAAGGCTCGGCGATATGGAGTTTGCCCTGCGGGGGATCCTGTCGGCGCACCGCCTGATCCATTCGCTGAATACGATGAGAGAAAGCGTGCGGCTGGGCAGAACGTTCGGCGCGCCTCTCGAGAAGTGCGCCCTGGCGGGTCTTTTGCATGACTGCACGAAGATTTCCCGGACTGATGCACGGCCGGCGGACGGCGATGATGAGCGTCCCGCCGGTCTCGAAGGGATCCCGGCTGAAATCGAGCATGCCTATACGGGGAGCGATTATGCGAGAAGCGTGTTCGGGATCGTCGACGAGGACATCCTGAACGCGATCCGGTATCATACCACATCGCGGGCCGGCGCTTCCCTGCTCGAGAAGATCCTTTTCGTGGCCGACAAGATCGAACCTGCCAGGACGTTTTCCCGCATCGGAGAGATCCGCGCGGTCGCTTCCCATGACCTTGACGGCGGGATGCGCGAGTGCCTCAGGGACATCATGCTCCATCTGGACAGGCAGGGGAAAACCCCTCATCCGGACACGGTGGCGGCATACCGTGAGCTGTTGTGAAGCAGTGCCGGACACAGGGTTTTGTGTTTTCACCGGCGAAGGGGTTCCTTCCGGCCCCCAACATATAGTACAATGAAACCGTACCTCGGGAAGGTGCCGTATTAATAAAGGATTCAGGAGGATGATCAGGGAAATGACGCCAAAGGAGCTTGCGGAGACTATTGAAAAAATCCTTGACAACAAGAAGGGAATGGATATCCAGATCATCGATCTGGAAGGAAAAACGATTCTCGCGGATTATTTTGTGATCGCGACCGGTACATCGACGCCGCACATCAAGGCTCTGAGCGATGAAGTTGAATTCCGGCTCAAAGAGGACCACGGGATCCTGTCCGAACACACTGAAGGACGCGAAAGCGGCCGATGGATCCTGCTGGATTACGGAAGTGTCATCGTGCACCTGTTCCATGAACAGGAGCGAGCCTATTACAGCCTTGAGAAATTATGGGAAGGCCGTTACGGCAAAGCGCGGGGATGATTCCAAGCGGCTTTGTCGCATTTTCGGTTTGATCGGATGAAAATGCCGGATCCCGCAGAGCTCATCCTGCGGCGGATCCCTGTATCATGATCCCATGGGATCATGATCTCATGGGGAAAACGCGCAGGGGCTTCGGGAGCTTGATGAGGATGGATCTCGCCGTACAGAGTGGTAAGGATCAGCGCAGCGAATGCCGGAAGGATCGGTTCGTCAAGGCATTCACCGCGGCAGCGGTCCTTTTGTTTTTTACCGGCATCGCGATGATGAAGGTGATCGGAGACCGGTACCGCGACAGCCGGGACAGCCTGATCCTGGACGCTGTTTCCGGGCTGGGCGCGCGATCGCCCGGCGATCCGTCCTCCGTGCCGTCCTCTGCGGCCCACGTTACGCCGGGCTCCGGCGCGGCATCCGCTTCTCCGGAAGGGATCCCGGTATATATAGTCGGTGCAGTCGCATCTCCGGGGATCTACCGGATCGACGGGCCGGTATATTTATTCGAGCTCATCGAGCGCGCAGGGGGCCTTACGGCAGACGCGGACAGTACGAATGTGAACCTTGCATTCCAGGTGTCGGGGAATGTCATGATCCGGATCCCGTTCTTGCATGACGCCGTTTCGGGTCCCGGCGGCGGCTATTCGCCGGAGCTGATCGTCACGGAATGGACCCCGACCGCGGAAAGCGCGGATCCCGTGGCCTGCAGGGTCAACATCAACACTGCCGGCATCAGCGGGCTCACCACTCTGCCCGGAGTCGGGGAGGCGACGGCGAAGGCCATCATCGATTTCAGGACCGGGCACGGGCCGTTCGCGGAGATATCGGATATCATGAAGGTGCCCGGCATCAAGGAGAGCAAATTCAGCCGCATCAAGGACCTTATCACCGTGTGAAGCGCGGTCGAAAGCATCTTGGTCCCTTTATGGCGGCATATTGTACCGCATTTTCCCGTAAAGCGGCGCAAAGGAAATGCATGGGATTCTATGATATAATACTAGAATTCCTGTGGGACCTTTTCAAGCAGCGGAGGATCAATTGGACACATCAGACATCCCATCCGGAACGCAGCCTCTTGCATCGAGGATGGTGCCATTGACGTTACGGGAATTTGTCGGGCAGGAGCATCTGCTCTCAGAGAACAAGCTCCTGTGGCGCATGATCGAAGCGGACCGCATTTCATCCATCATTCTGTTCGGCCCTCCCGGGACCGGGAAGACCTCGATCGCGAAGATCATCGCTTCTTCCACGAATACCCATTATGAGAGGCTGAGCGCCGTGACAGCCGGTGTTTCCGACATCAAGCGCATCATCGCCGAGACCCAGAACAGGATCTACAATCCATCCGGAAGGACGCTGCTGTTCATCGATGAGATCCATCGCTTCAACAAGGCCCAGCAGGACGCCCTGCTGCCCTATGTGGAAGACGGAACGCTGATCCTGATCGGTGCCACGACCGAAAATCCGTTTTTCGAGGTCAACAAGGCCCTGATCTCACGTTCCACGGTCTTCCAGCTTTTCCCGCTGACCGAGCAGAATATCGAAACGATCCTGCGCAATGCCCTGGAGGACAAGGAGCGTGGCCTGGGATATCTGAATATCCGGATCAATCCCGAAGCCATCCGCTATATTGCCAATGTATCGAACGGTGACGCCCGGATCGCCCTCAACGCTCTCGAGCTGGCCGCCATGACGACCCTGCCGGACGACCGGGCGGTGATCCATATCACGACCGGCACCGTCACCGAGTGCATGCAGCAGAGAAGCCTGGCGTTCGACAACGATGAAGAAAGCCATTATGATACGATCAGCGCGTTCATCAAGTCCATGCGCGGGAGCGACCCGGACGCAGCCGTATTCTACCTCGCCCGCGCGCTGCATGGCGGAGAGGACATCGAATTTCTCGCCAGGAGGATCGTGATCTGCGCGTCGGAGGATGTCGGCATGGCCAATCCATCTGCGCTGCACACCGCCGTTTCGGCCTATTACGCGATCAAAAACATCGGGATGCCGGAGGCGAGGATCATCCTTTCCCACGCAGCCCTCATGGTCGCGTGCAGCCCGAAATCCAATTCGGCGGTCGCGGCGATCGACCGGGCGATGGAGGATGTCGCGGGCAGGCGGACCGGCGAGATCCCCATGCATCTGCGGAATGCTCCTGCGAAGGGAATGAGCGGCCTCGGATACGGGGTCGGATACCTGTACGCCCATGATTTTCCCGGCAATATCGTCGATCAGGAGTATCTGCCCGAGGCGATCCGGGGAACGGAGTATTATTCGCCGTATGCCAACGGATATGAAGAAAAAATAAAGAACTGGCTGGACCGGCGCAGAGCCGCGAAAGCGGAAAAGGGAAAATCCGGAGGGGAAAAATGACCAGAACACAGACGATCACCATGGGATACGGCAAAGGCAGCATCTCGTTCGACATCGATTCCCGGAATCTTCTTCTGGACATGAAGGCCAATAAAGCTTCCGTCCGATCGACGGGGAAAGATGAAGTCCTGCGGGCGCTTGCCGATCCGATCGGGACACCGCGCCTTTCGGAGATCGTGCGCAAAGGCGAGTCCGTGTGCATCATCACCAGCGACATCACGCGCCCCTGTCCCTCCGATATCATGCTGCCGCCCCTGATCGGTGAGTTGACGGATGCCGGGATCAACCCGGAAGACATCACCGTCGTTTTTGCACTGGGAAGCCACAGGAGACACACCGAAGAGGAGATGCGGAAGATCACCGGCAACGATATTTATGAACTGGTGCATACGGTCGACAGCGATCCGGATGATGTCGTGCTCCTGGGATATACGTCGCGTGGCACGCCCGTCAATATCACTTCGGTTGTGGCACGCGCCGACAGGCGGATCTGCCTCGGGAACATCGAAATGCACTATTTTGCCGGGTACAGCGGCGGCGCAAAAGCCATCATGCCCGGAGTGTCCAACCGGGAGGCGATCCAGGCCAACCACCGGATGATGACGGAAGACACCTCGGCTGCCGGCAGGATCGCGGACAACAACATCCGTCTCGACATCGAGGAAGCGGGCGACCTGTGCGGGATCGATTTCATCCTGAATGTCGTCCTGGACGAAGAACGGAACATCGTCTTTGCCGCGGCCGGGGATCACCGTGCCGCGCACCGGGCAGGATGCACATTTCTGGATTCCATGTACAAGATCCGGATCCCGCGCCTCGCGGACATCGTGATCGCATCTCCAGGAGGCTTCCCGAAAGACATCAATGTCTACCAGGCCCAGAAAGCCCTGGACAATGCGCAGCACGCGGTCAAGCCGGGCGGGATCATCATCCTTGCCGCGGACTGTTCGGAGGGGTTCGGCGAGGAGGTTTTCGAAGACTGGCTTTCCGATGCAACCTCATCGGCCGGGCTTATCGACAGGATCCGCTGCGATTTCAGGCTCGGCGGGCACAAAGCGGCAGCGATCGCCATGGTCGTGGAGAAGTGCAGGGAAGTCCTGTTCGTGACATCCCTGGCACCGGACCTTGCCGCGAAGACCTTCATGAAGCCATACGCCGGCATCCGGGAAGCGCTGGATCATGCGCTCCGCGTTATGGGAACGGACGCGGAGATCATCGTAATGTCCCATGCCGGATCGACTCTTCCTTCCGCAGGATCATGAAGGGACGTAACACCGGTTACTCATCGGAGAGAACAGGCATTGTATAATGAACTTATTCATAGTAATATGATATAAAATCAAGGAATGCGGAGCATGATGGAAAACATGGACAATAGAAGGATCTATCTTGATTATGCGGCGACCACGCCGGTGCGCAGGGAAGTCCTCGATGCGATGGGGGATTATTTCGCGGGCAATTTCGGCAATCCGTCCTCCTTGTACCTGACTGGAAGGAATGCCCGTCAGGCTCTTGAGGATTCCAGACGCAGGATCGCGGATGCCATCCATGCCGACCCCGCCGAGATTTTCTTCGTATCGGGCGGATCCGAGGCTGACAATTGGGCCATCAAGGGCGTGGCCGATGCGTATAAGGACAAGGGAAAGCACATCATCACATCGAAGATCGAGCACCATGCCGTATTGAATGCCTATAAGTCTCTGGCAAAACGCGGATGGGATGTCACGTACCTCGATGTCGATCCGGACGGCCTTGTTTCGCCCGCTCAGCTCGAACAGGCGATTCGTGAGGATACCGTGCTGGTTTCGGTCATGACGGCCAACAATGAGATCGGGACTCTTCAGCCGGTAGAGGAGATCGCGGCGATTTGCCGGAAACACAAAGTGCTTTTCCATACCGACGCGGTGCAGGCTCTTGGTTCTGTCCGGATCGACGCGGCGAAGTCCGGCGCCGACCTGATGTCCTTTTCGGGACACAAGATCTACGCGCCCAAAGGCATCGGATTTCTGTATATCCGCAAGGGCGTAAGGATCACTCCCCTCATCGATGGCGGTTCTCAAGAGAGGAGAAAGCGTGCCGGCACCGAGAATATTCCTTATATAGCCGGACTTGCCGCGGCGGTGGAGCTGGCGCAGACTGAATGCGACGCATATGCGGCAAGGCTCCTGCGGATCCGGAATGATTTCATCGACCGGGTCCTCACGGCGATCCCCCATGTACGATTGAACGGACACAGAGAGAAAAGACTCCCGGGCAACGCCAATCTGTCATTTGAATTCATCGAAGGCGAATCCCTGCTGCTTCTCCTCGACAGCATGGGATACGAGTGTTCCAGCGGATCGGCATGCACGTCCGGATCTCTGGACCCTTCCCATGTCCTGCTGGCGATCGGTCTCCCCCATGAGATCGCCCACGGCTCGCTCCGCGTCACATTCGGCAGGGACAGCAGGGAAGAGGATATTCCGCCTCTCGTGGATGCCCTGGTCCGGATCGTGGCAAGGCTGCGTTCGATGTCTCCGCTCTATGAAGATTATCTGAATGGCAAGATGACGGAACCCCACTGCATGTTCACCGGCGACTCCTCCTATTGTAAAACAGAAGAAGGCTGCGTCCGGATGGAAGACGGCCGGACAGCCCGGCAGGATGATTGACAGCCCGGCACGCGGCGCCCGCGAGACCGTGCAGATATGGAAGAGAGAAGGACTGCATATGTATAGTGATAAAGTAATGGACCATTTCATGAATCCCCGCAATGTGGGCGAGATCACCGACGCGACCTGCACGGGCACGGTCGGCAATCCCGTGTGCGGCGACATCATGAAAATCTATCTGAAGATCGAGGGCGATGTCATCGTCGATGCAAAATTCAAGACGTTCGGCTGCGGCTCTGCCATTGCGACCAGCAGCATGGCTACCGAAATGATCAAGGGAAAGACGATCCGGGAAGCACTTTCGCTGTCCAACAAAGCCGTCGCGGAAGCCCTGGACGGACTTCCCGCCAATAAAATGCACTGCTCCCTCCTGGCGGAGCAGGCCGTCAAGTCCGCGCTCAAGCAGTATTATGAAGAAAACGGACTGATCGATGACTCCAACCGGGCGATTTTCGCTGACCTGGATCACGATCATGACGAGGAAGAACATGTATGATATAACAGGGATATCCGTCCCGACAGGATCGCGGGAATCTCCGATATCGATCCGCTTTCATGAATAGCAGATGACCAAGCCGGGAATGTGCGTTCCGGCTTTTTTCTTACCAGCCGGAACCGCCGCCACCGCCGCCGCCGCCGCCGGAAAAACCGCCCCCCGAGAATCCGCCGCCGCCGCTCGATGATGGCGGCGCCGTATGTCTTGCCATATCGGTCGAAGCGGACCGTGCCAACGATGTCAGCGCTACGTAGGAGAAAGCATAGCCTCCATACCCGCCGTCATACCAGCCGGGCTGGGTCATGGGGATATCCCGGAACTTATCTTCCCAGATATCCGATACCCCGAGAACAAGAGCATATGGCAGAATGTGGTAGTAATACTCCGGATCCTCGTCCAGAAGAGCCTCCAGTCTTTCTTTCTCTGCCTGGATGAGGAACTCCCGGAAACCGACGACCCTTTCGAGGAGGCGCTGTCCATACGTGGAGCGCTTGCGGATGAAAACAGCGATCGATTGGACAGCAGCCAGGGACAAAACATTGAAGAGAAGAAGCGGAATGGGTGCCGCAACGCCGGCCGCCTGCATGAAAACGGTATAAATCAGCGAACCGATGAGAACGGCAGCCGATATGGCCGCAATCAGGAAGAAATCGCGTATTTTCGAACGTTTATACCATCCCGCCGAAATAAGGAAAACCAGACCGAACACAAACAATCCTCCGAGGGAAGTGATCATCCCGCCCATGAATGCCAGAGTGGTGTCGGAAGAAGCCCGGTAAACGGTGATGGCGGTCAGCAGGAATCCATAGATGAAAGCAAGGAAAGCCGTCAAAGCGGATATTTTCCCCGCTTTGCTGTCGTCCAGCCGGTGCCCGTTCTTAAAATACAGAGGGATCGCCGATTTCATTTTAGCGGTCACCCGATAAAACTCTGTCTCCAGGGTGCTTTTCGACACGATGTCGCCGGAGCCCGCGAAGATGCGCTGCAATTCCGAAAACGCGTTTTGCTCCCAGAACGGATGCGCGTCGTCCAGCGGAGTGCCGGGAGCGATGGTAAAGTCTCTCTTCGATGTGGCCGTAAACAGGATGTGGCCGTGGGAAGCCCAGTACAGAAGCATGGAAGACATGTCGGCCGGATCGACGATGCGGTTGATGACATAACCCAGAGCGCCGGAACTGAGACCATCCGGCGGATAAAACTCGATGACCGGTGAAACGGTCTCATCTCTGCCGAAGCGCAGGAAAAGAAGATACGCCAGAACGAGCAGGAGGATCGGCATGAATAGAATAGCCAGATACGGAAAAGCCCAGAGAAATCCGAAACTGCCGTCCGGATAGGAAATGTCAATGAATATGCCCTCCGCAGGCGCCAGCGCGGACGAAGCCTCAAACCGCAGCGTACCGTCGGCTTCCGGGGTGATCGGGATCGTTCCGCCGGATCCTCCGTCAGACGTAAATCCCGCCGCGGCAGCAGACGGCATGAATGGAGAGGATACGGCAATGGAAGCCGCATCGAGCGGGACCGGGCGGAGCGCGCCGAAGAGCTGCAGATGCAGGGAACGCTTTTCATCCGCGCTGTCATAGGGGTATTGGATCGTATATTCGACGGTATAAGCGCCGTCTCCGCTCAGGGGGACATCGTAGGAAGTCCGGTTTTTCCCTCCGGGATACCGGATCCCGTTGACCCGGATATCCCTGACATCGTAATAGCTGCCGTCCGGAGCGGATCCGGGGATCGAATGGACGGACGGTTCGGAGAAGTCATTGATCCTGACCGAAAAGGACTCCCGGAAGCGGACCGCCTTGTCGGAAGCGACGAGGATGTCGGATTTGTAGCCGGTCATCTCATAAGGATAAAGCGTCGTTCCCGCAAGCCGGAATGTGCCCTCGGGGAAGACCGCATACAATGTGATGCCCTCATAGTTGGAAAGAGGCTGGGTCAGGCCGATCGTGATCCGGTCGGCATCCTGTACGGAAGTCGTATGCGTGTCGCTTTCATCGCCGAAATAACCGGAATAGACCGCATAATCCGACGGACGGACGGGAGAACCCCCGTCTTCCGGAAAATGGAAGGTCATCTCTGCGTTCTCGATCCGGGTATCCCAGCCTGTGCCGATCAGGTTCAGATAAGCGATATCGCGCTCCGTGTCCGTATCCTTCGGGAAAAGGAGCCGGTAGCGGATCGTATAGGTCTTGATCCCGCTGACATACCGGTCGGCGCTTCCGATGCGGAGATCGACATTGCCGGAATCGTATTCGATGGAAAACGGATCTCCCTCGACGTTCAGGCCGGATATGGCGTAGGGCATCTCGGGTGAAGGCTTGGGGATGGAACGGATGATCCCGTGAAGCTGCGAGGTGAAATCAACGGTGATCGTCTCGGTGATGTCAAATCCTCTGTCCAGGCCGGTACGGACATCAACTTTGTAATCTTTGATATAAAAGCTTTCTTCGGCGGAGACTGGCTCGCCGGAGAACACGAGGCAGGAAAGGAGAGCCGCAAACGCCAGGGCGCCGCAGGCCGCCATCCGGATCTTCCGGACATTGCCGGGACAGGAGGACTTATTTCGCAAAGCTGACCTTGACATTTTCTCTCTCTTCTTCTCCGATGACGAAAAACTCCGCTTTATCGAACTTGGATATCTTCGCCACGATCGCCGAAGGGAATGTCATGGTCAGCGTGTTGTAGGTCTTGACCACGCCGTTGTAATACTTCCTCGACTGGGAGATCTCGCCTTCGAGGGACTGCAGCTGATGTTGGAGGTCCAGGAACTGGGAATCGGCCTTCAGGTTGGGGTAATTCTCAGTCAGGACCATCAGTCTTCCCAGGGCCTTGGACAGCTCGCCCTCATTGAAGATTTTCTGGTCGACGCCGGAACTGCCATAAGCATTCGCCCTTGCCTTCACGACAGCATCGAGTGTGTCGCTCTCATGGGCGGCATAGCCCTTGACCGTCTCGACCAGGTTCGGGATCAGGTCATAGCGCTTCTTCAGAAACACATCGATCGTCGAGAATGCCTCGTCGATCCGCACCTTGAACCCGACAAGCTTATTGTAAGCGGAAATGTACCAGACAATGATGATGAAAGCCAATCCCAGGGGAATGAGATAATAATATTGCATACAGTCCTCCGATATCAAAATCCATTCTTCGCAGATCTTTGATCCGATCACCATCAATTATATATCATCGCAGTACAAATGACATTATCATTTTCAGCAACTTTCGGGTAAAATGCGCCGAAAAGCTTCGATTGACATCGTCCGGCCGAGTGATATAATATTTTTAACATTAACGCGATGACGAAGAGAGTACGCATGGATCCCCGGCCAGAGAGCGGACCGCCGATGGCTGCAAGCATCCGCACGGGGCATATGCCGAAGTTCACTTCACCAGCGGCGGGGCTCAAAGCGCATGGGCGAGTAGGTTCCGACGGGATGTCCCGTTACAGGCATTTGAGTGAGTGCTGCTTTCCGGACAGGAGGCAGAATTCGGGTGGTACCGCGGAGGCCTGTGCCTGCCGTCCCGTTTCCGGGGCGGCAGTTTTTTTTCGGAGGAGAACATGGAAAACTTGTATGAAAAATTGGAAACCATCGAGAAGACCTTTGCCGGAGAAATCCGCGCGGCATCGTCATCGGCCTGCATCGAGCAGCTCCGGATCCGCTTCCTCGGCAAAAAAGGCGAGCTGACCGGGCTGCTCCGGGGGATGGGCGCCCTTCCGCCCGAAGAGAGGCCGGTGTTCGGACAGCAGGCAAATCTTGCCAGGACGCGGATCGAACAGGATATCGGGATACGGGAAGCCGAGATCGCGGAAGCGGAAAAGACCGTCCGGCTCAGAGCGGAAAGCATCGATGTGACGGTGCCCGGGATCGTCAGGACAGTCGGATCGAAGCATCCGGTCACGCAGGTGATCGATGAGATCGACGATATTTTCATCGGACTCGGCTTCACGATCGCCGACGGGCCGGAGATCGAATACGACCGGTACAATTTCGAGATGCTGAACATCCCGTACGGACACCCGGCCAGGGATACCCAGGATACTTTTTACATCACTGACAACATTCTTCTACGCACCCAGACGTCTCCGGTCCAGATCCGCGTGATGGAGAATACCCGGCCGCCGATCAAAGTCGTCTGCCCGGGCAAGGTCTACCGGTCGGATTCCATCGACGCCACGCATTCGCCGATTTTCCACCAGATCGAAGGGCTGGTGGTGGACCGGAATGTGACGATGGGTGACCTTACAGGTTCGCTTAGGCTTTTCGCGAAGCGGCTGTTCGGTGAAAAAAGCGAGATACGGCTGCGGCCCCATCATTTTCCATTTACGGAGCCCAGCTGCGAAGTCGATGTTTCCTGCTGGGCCTGCGGCGGTAAAGGCTGCAGGACCTGCAAGGGAGAGGGATGGATCGAAGTTCTCGGCGCAGGGATGGTCCATACGAAAGTCCTGGAGAAATGCGGGATCGATCCCGAAGTCTACAGCGGCTTCGCGTTCGGGATCGGCGTCGAGAGGACGGCCATGGCCCGGTTCGGGATCGACGATATCCGGAACCTCTACGAAAACGACATCCGCTTTTTGAGTCAGTTCTGATCGGAGGATAATGATGAAAACACCGTTGAAATGGATCAATGATTTTCTGGTTTCGCCTTTGGAGGATGCCGCGGCGATCGCGGAAGAACTGACGATGACCGGATCGAAGGCGGAAGGCATTGAGAAAACAGGCGCCAGCCTGTCAGGCATCGTCACGGGACGCGTATTGTCCGTCGACAGGCATCCCAATGCGGACAAGCTTGTCGTCTGTTCTGTCGACACCGGGGATCGCCGCCTGCAGATCGTTACGGGAGCGGACAATGTGTTTCCGGGCGCGTCCGTACCGGTTGCGAAGGACGGGGCCACCCTGGCGGACGGGACCGTGATCCGTGAGGGCGAGCTGAGGGGCCTGCGTTCCGAGGGCATGATGTGCTCGATCCAGGAATTGGGATATGAGCCGTACTTCTTTCCGGACGCGTCCGCCGATGGGATCTACATCCTTCCGGAAGGCACCGGGACAGGACTTGACATCCGGGATGTCCTTGGACTCGGTGATTCCGTCATCGATTTCGAGATCACTTCAAACAGGCCGGACTGCCTGTCGGTGGAAGGGATCGCGCGGGAGGCGGCCGTGACCGCGGGGATCGGCTTTGTGCCCGCGGATCCGAAGGTTAAGGGGACGAAGGGCTTTTCCATCGCGGACGCACTCCGCGTCGAGGTCCGGGATCCGGCACTCTGCAGGCGTTATATCGCTCGCGCCGTCCGGAATGTCCGCATCGCGCCGTCGCCGCGATGGCTCGCTTCGCGGCTGAGAGACGCGGGGGTCCGCCCGATCAGCAATATTGTGGATATTACGAATTATGTGATGCTGGAGCTCGGTCAGCCGATGCATGCGTTCGACCGCAGATATCTGACGGATGATGCCATCGTCGTGCGGCGCGCGTCGGATCGGGAGGAGCTGACCACGCTCGACGGCAACGCGCACCGGCTGGATGATTCCATGCTGGTGATTGCGGACCGGCATCGCCCGGTCGGCATGGCGGGGATCATGGGCGGGGAGAATTCGCAGATCAGTTCCGATACGTCAGACATCGTTTTCGAATCCGCGAATTTCGAAGGCATCAACATCCGACTGACTGCAAAAAAACTCGGGATCCGCACCGAGTCGTCGGCACGGTTTGAAAAAGGACTGGACCCCGAAAACGCGGCGAGAGCGATGGACCGCGCGTGTGAGCTTGTCGAGCTGCTCGGATGCGGGGAAGTGAGCGAGGACTGCATCGACATTTACCCGAACAGGACCGCGATGCCCGCCATTCCGTTCCGCCCGGCAAGGATCAATGCTTTTCTCGGGGCCTCGATTCCCGAGGTCACCATGACGGACATCCTGGAGGCTCTCGGGTGTGTTTTCCGGGAAGACGCTTCCGGACGCGTATGCGTCCCGCCCACATACCGGTCCGACCTTGAGCGCGAAGTCGACCTTGCCGAAGAGGTCGCGCGTTTCTACGGATACAATAAAATCGAGCCGACCCTGCTGGCAGGCAAATCCACGACGCTCGGGGGCCTGTCGCACAGTCAGCGCCAATACGAGCTCGCATCCGGCGTCATGCGGGCTTCCGGCTTTTTCGAAGCCTGTACTTATTCGTTCCACAGCCCGAAGGCGTTCGACCTCCTGCGGATCCCGGAGGGCGACCCGCGCCGCGACGCGATTCTGATCTCCAATCCTCTCGGCGAGGATTACAGTGTCATGAGGACGACGATGCTTCCTTCCATGACCGACATCGCGGCACTGAATATCAGCAGGGGAGCCGATACGTTCGATATTTATGAGATCGCGAAGATCTATATCAAAAAGGATCCCGGCATGTCTGTGCTGCCGGATGAAAGGGAGATCCTGGCGGCGGTCAGCCGTTCGTCTGCCGAAAGCTTCGAGCAGTCTGCGACTCTCATGAGGATCAAAGGGGTCGTTGCCGAGCTCCTCAGGCAGACAGGTGTTCCGGACGTATCTTTTGTCCGGTGCGGAGATGATCCGTCCTTCCATCCGGGACGCACCATGAAGATCCTGTCCCGGGGCGAAGCAATCGGCATCGCCGGCTACCTTCACCCGGACACGGCGGCAAATACGGGGACCGACGGTTCCGTCGCGGTCCTCATGCTGGAGATGCGCCCGATCCTGGAGTCTCCGGGGAGGACGAAGACCTACCGGCAGCTGCCAAGATTCCCGGCCGTTACAAGGGATCTGGCCATCGTGGTAGACAGGGATGTCCCTGCAGCGGAGATCGAGGAGATCATCCGCGGCAGCGCAGGGCCGATCCTCGAATCCTGCAGCCTGTTTGACGTGTATACCGGCAGGCAGATCGGCGAAAATAAAAAATCGGTGGCATACAAGCTCGTTTTCCGGTCCCAGGAGAAGACCCTCTCCGACGATGCTGTCAATCCCGTGATCGAGACGCTTCTCCGCGCGCTCGCCGACGGCGCGGGGGCGATTCTCCGGTAATTTTCACCGGATTTGGCGCAATTTGTCCGGCTTCGGAAAATCCTCTGCGTGGTACGATCTGCGCAGAGGATTTTTTTACGCAGCGGGAGCCGGAGCAGAGTTCGCCCGGAACGCTCATAGAAGAGGATGCCATGTCGCTTACGCTTGAGACTTCGATCGTTTTCCCCGTTTCCGCTGCCGTGATGCTGGGGATCCTGACCCTTGGAGCAGATATCGGGGAGAGAACGATGCTCGATATCCGGACCGAATATCAGTCGGTCCTCGCTTCCGGTAAGAATGGCAGGATGTTTTACGCGGAGATCCGATCCGATCCCGCAAAGGACCTGTGGTGCAAGTCGATTGCCGCCGATCCCGTCATGATCCGGCAGGCGACAGAGCTTCTCGCGGATACCTGCGGCTATCTGGAAGGGTATCTGCCGTTCATCAGAGAAATGGCGGAATCGGCATGCATTGACGGAATATCCGGGGGGAGCGGAACGAATGAGGATTAGATCCCGCCGGGGGAGTTTTTCGGTTTTTGTTTCGATCATGATCTCATCAGCGGTTTTTATGCTCGGCTCCATCGCCTGCGCTTCAGCGGCTTCATCCCGTGCTCTGATCGTCCGGTCGGCGCTGATGCTGGAGCGGGACCTGATCCTGTCCCGCTATTCCGAAAAGCTCGAGGACAGGTATGGCGTTTATGCGGCCCTGCCGGATTCCGGCCTGATGGAGGCATTCCGTGTCATGACATTCGGGATCCCCGGGATACGCGATCCAGAGGCGGCCGGTGTTTCGGAGCTTTCGGGCGCATCCCTCCAGGAAGGGATCCTTCGATTTACAAGGCCGCGATTTCCGGTCCAGGCTTCCGTTCAGCTGATCGACAGGCTGAACGGATTCCGTGCGCTGTTCGGCGAAACCGCGGAAGAGGCGGGCCGTGCGGCAGCTTTGCCGGATCCCCGGGACGAGGAGGCGGCCGGCGGCATGTACCGGTTTGATGATATCCTCGAACTGCTGAAGGGATTGAGTCCGGAATCAGCCCTCTCCGCCGGCACGGAAGACGCGGCGGATGCCTGCCGTTCCCTGGATGAGATCCACCGGCTTTTAGCAGATTACGAGAGCCCCGCGCCTTTCGAGAGTCCGTTTTCCGGCGAGATCCGGAGCGGATTGAGCATATCCGAGACCACCATGAACGGGATATCCGGCTTTGCCGGGCGCCTGTTTTCGATCGGATCCGATCCGGTCTATGACAGGATCGCGCTGGAATACTATATCGATAACATGTTTTCCTGCGCAGTCAATTTCCGCATCTGCGACAGTGTCACGAAGTATCGTGAAGACATGCGAGGCAGAAGTTTTGAGAGGTTATCGCCTTCGTCCGCTCCTGAAATGGAACGGATCCTTTTCGGCTGCGCGGAAGATAGCCGCAATCTCTTTTTTGCGAAAACGGCGGTCTGCAGCATACGGTTTGTCAGCAATCTCATCGCGAATCTAACGGACACCGTGAAAAGAGAAGAGATCAAGGCTC
>CAZDPQ010000014.1:0-34443 GCA_964507305.1 uncultured Oscillospiraceae bacterium | reverse complement strand
AAATATAAGGACCAGGTCGAACGATAACAAGTAAACCCAGACTCTGCGCGAGGCGTATATAGCGGACGAAGTCAAGAGCTCCATCGAAACAGAATAGGCCTTCCTCACGCTCATGCAGTTTCCACGCGATATATGTTTCCAGGGTGTTGCATCCCAGCGCTTTCAGTTTACGCATGCGGTCTTCCCAATACCGGGGATGGATCCGGAAATAATGCATTGAACCGGAGATGATCCTGATAGGCTTTCCATTCAGTAAAAAGTTTCTGCCGCTATAATTGAATACTGCCATAATGCAACCCTCTATGTCTATTTGTATTTTTTAAGATTGAAATAAATGAATTCCAGATGTTAATATACTTCAGCAAGAACGGGAATAATAGAAAATCATGATGGAAAAGTAGGAAGCTTTTCAGTCGATTTCCGTATACCGAAAAACAAATCAAGCAATTGCTGTGGATGTCATGTTGATGCCGAGTTTTTTGAATACATTCTCGTCCACCTGCGACAGGATCACCGTCGAATGCGCTTCGCAGCCGCGTAGCTTGCGCAGCTGCTCCATGGCGAGCTCTGCCGTCGGGCTGGTCGCGGCGCAGATGGAAAGGGCCACGAGGACCTCGTCGGAATGCAACCGGGGGTTGGTGTTGCCCAGATGGTTGACCTTGAGGTCCTGGATCGGCTCGATGATGACCGGCGAGATCAGGTGCAGCTCGGGGTTGATGCCGCCGAGCTCCTTGACAGCGTTCAGCAGGAGCGCGGCCGAGGCGCCCAGCAGCGGGGTGGTCTTGCCGGTGACGATCCGCCCGTCGGGCAGCTCGAGCGCGGCGGCCGGCGCACCGGTCGCCTCCTGCTTCGCCAGCGCGGCGCCGACCGGCAGCCTGTCCGCTTCGGACAGGGACAGCTGCTTCATGATCAGTTCGATCTTGTAGATCTCCTCATCCGTGACGAATCCCTTGCGCTTGGCGCAGAGCGCCTTGTAATACCGCCGGAGGATCTCGTCCTTTGCGGCTTTCTCGACGGCGGCGTTGTCCGTGATGCAGTAACCGGCCATGTTGACGCCCATGTCGGTGGGAGACTGGTACGGGCATTCGCCGTAAATCTCATGGAAAATGGCGCGCAGCACCGGGAAGACTTCCACGTCGCGGTTGTAGTTCACCGCGGTCTCGCCGTACGCCTCGAGGTGGAACGGGTCGATCATATTGACATCCCGGAGGTCCGCGGTGGCGGCCTCGTACGCGAGGTTGACCGGATGCTTGAGCGGGAGGTTCCATATCGGGAAGGTCTCGAACTTGGCATATCCCGCCTTGACGCCGCGTTTGTTCTCATGGTACAGCTGGCTCAGGCACACGGCCATCTTGCCGCTGCCGGGCCCCGGGGCCGTGACGACGACGAGCGGCCGGCCGGTCTCGATGAAATCGTTCCTGCCGTAGCCGTCGTCGGAGACGATGCGCGCGACATCGTATGGGTAGCCGGGGATGGGATAGTGCCGGTACACGCGGACCCCCAGGTCGGACAGGCGCTTCTCGAACGCCTGCGCGTCCGGCTGGGCGTTGTACTGCGTGATGGCCACGCTGCCAACATACAGGCCGCACGCACGGAACGCGTCGATGAGGCGCAGCACCTCCTGGTCGTACGGGATGTTGAAGTCGCTCCGCAGCTTGCTCTTCTGGATGTCCGCGGCGTTGATCGCCACGACGATCTCCACCTGGTCGCTGATGTGCAGGAGCATGTTGATCTTGGAATCCGGCAGGAAGCCGGGAAGCACTCTCGATGCGTGGAAGTCGTCGAACAATTTGCCGCCGAACTCGAGATAGAGCTTGTTCCCGAAGCGGGGGATCCTTTCTTTGATATGTTCGGATTGGAGCTGGATGTACTTGTCATTATCAAAGCCCGGATTCGCCATCGTATCGTCCCCCCGTCATCGTGGTCCGTTTTAAAGTATTGTAATCTTCAACGCGCCGTTTTACAATCGGTCCGCCGTATTTTCCCTCTTCAGCGCATCGCCTCATAAAGGGCCATGGTGCCGGCCAGCCCGCGCACTCCCGCGGTCGACCCCGGCTCGCTGAGCGAACAGGCGGCGCAGGCCGTCCCCAGCTCGATCGCCCGCCGCATCGGCATCCCTTCGTGCGCCCCGTACAGGACGCCCGCGCAGAACGCATCGCCCGCGCCTACCGTGCCCTTGACATAGCCGGGCGGCAGCCGCAGGCTGTCGACGGCCTCGTACCGCCCTTCCGCGCGGTCCATGCCGAACCCGCCCTCCGGGCAGTGGATCACGGCCCATCCGGAAACGCCCATGTCGAACAGCTTCTCCAAAGCGGGGCGCATGTTCTCCCTGTGCAGTCCGCCGCCGTCATCGCGGAGCAGAAATCCGGTGGACTGCTGCGCTTCGATCTCGTTGATGATGCAGTAATCTGTGTATCGCAGCGCCGGAGGGACCAGGGCCTTGAACCGGTCTCCGATCTCCGTGACGATATCGACGGAGGTCCTGATCCCGCGCTCCTGCGCATGCGCGAGGAGCCTGGCCATCTTCGTCCCGTATTCGCCGTCCGGCCGGTCAAGGGCATCCATCAGCAGGATGTAGCCGGCGTGCAGGATCCTCGCCCCGACGCGGTCCCAGTCGATGTGGTCCTCGCAGAAAACGGCATTGCTCCCGCGGTAGACGAAAAAGGTCCGCTGGCTGGTGACGGTGTCGCTCATGACCGTCGTGAACGCGCTGCGGCCCATGCGCAGGACACCCGACGTGTCGATGTTCGCATATCCGCCGAGCTCATCCAGGATCATCGCGCCGTCCTGGTCTTCGCCGACGATCCCGAGCGCCTGCAGCGGCAGGCCCGGGTCGAGTCGCGCGAGGTCGACGAGCACATTGCACACGATCCCGCCGGTGACGGACCGGATGTCATCCCGGATGGTGGTGAGCTTTCCGATGTTCGGATATCCGCTGATCGGATAAATATGGTCCACGATCATGTTGCCGGCAGCCGCGATCCCGTGTCTCATAAAGGCGATCTCCTTCTCCGCGGCGATGTCCGCGATATTCTCTATTGTACGGGTTCGCTGCCATTCTTTCAATGCGGAAAAGCATCTTTTTCACATCATTTCGCCTGAGCCGGGAAATTTCCCGTAACTGCGGAAAATGTGCGCCGCTGCACGTTTTTGGGTGGTAAAAATGTGCAATTATCCACATAATCAGCACTTATCTGGTTTTCAAGCGGAATCCGTGGTATAATACCTATATCGATGGGAGAAATGCCGATATGAAAAGAACGATATGGAACGCCCTGCTGACATGGAAGGACAGGACCGGCCGCAAGCCGCTGATCCTGCGCGGGGTCCGCCAGTGCGGAAAAACATGGATCATCAGGGAATTCGGCAGTCAATGCTTTCCGGATCATGCCTACTTTAATTTTGAAGGAAACCTGAGGCTGCATGCCGTTTTCGAGGCGGATCTGGATCCGGAGAGGATTTTGATGGAACTGGAGCTCCTTCAGAACAGAAGGATCGATCCGGCGAAAACACTGATCATTTTTGATGAGATCCAGTTTTGCGGGAAAGCACTTACAAGCTTGAAATATTTTAATGAAAACCTGCCATCGGTCCCGATCATCGCCGCCGGCTCGCTGCTTGGACTTTCCCTGTCGAAACCACTCTCGTTTCCAGTCGGGAAGGTTGATTTTCTGGATCTGTATCCGCTGTCATTTTCCGAGTTTCTGCTGGCATGCGGGGAGGACCTCCTGTTTGAAAATCTGTCCGCGTTGGGGCCGGGTGTCAAAGTGCCCGACAGCCTGCATATGCGGCTGACCGAATTGCTCCGGGATTACTTTTATGTCGGCGGAATGCCCGAAGCCGTCAATTCCTGGGTCCATGGACATGACCCCGAGGATATTGACCGTATCCAGAGGGCGATCCTTGACAGCTATGAACTGGATTTCGCAAAACACGCGCCTGACAGTGAATTCGACAAATTGTCCTCCGTTTGGCATGCCGCACCGGTCCAGCTTGCGCAGGAAAACCAGAAATTCATTTTCAGCAGGGTGAAAGAAGGGTATCGCGGACGTGACCTGGAGGGTGCGCTGCAATGGCTCCTTTCCGCCGGGCTTGTGTATAAAGTCCCGAAAATCGAAAAGCCCGGCATCCCTCTTTCCGCGTATGCGGATGACAGTCACTTTAAGCTTTACCTCTGCGATATCGGCCTTTTGCGTGCCATGGCGGGTATTCCGCTGGCAGCCATCAGACACAGGGATCCCGCTTTTACGGAATTCAAAGGCGCCATGACGGAGAATTTTGTCTTGGCGGAACTGGCCGCGCGGAACGTGAAACCCTTTTTCTGGAAATCAAAGCAAACCGCCGAAGTGGATTTCATTTGCCGTTTCAAAGGGAATCCCGTTCCGATCGAAGTGAAGTCCGAGGATAATATAAAGTCCAGAAGCCTGGTCGTTTATATGGAGAAGTACAAGCCCGAAACCGCGATCCGGCTTTCCATGAAAAACAGCGGAACGGAGCCTCCGCTTCACAGTCTGCCGCTTTATCTCAGCGATCGTCTTCCCGATTGGTTCTGACCATCGGCGATCGCTGATCCATCCGGCACGGGCAAAGATCAATTCACGGGAGGACAGCCATGAAACAGCGGGAACTGATCGATTTTCTGCGGAAAATCGAAAAACTCAAATGCAACACGCGCCATTCCTGGACGTCGACCGGCAGGCAGGAAAGCGTAGCCGAGCACAGCTGGCGCCTGGCCGTGATGGCCCTCCTGCTCGAGGATGAATTTCCGGGCACCGACATCCAAAGGGTCGTGAAGATGTGCCTGGTCCACGATTTCGGCGAAGCGTTGACAGGCGACATCCCTTCCTTCCTGAAAACCGGGCGCGATGAGGAGGCGGAAGAGCAGGCCCTCCGGGAATTGCTTTCCTCTCTCCCGCCCGCCGCGGAGCGGGATCTGGCGGATCTATTCGCCGAGATGGCCGCGCTCGAAAGTCCCGAGGCAAAGCTGTACAAAGCACTCGACAACATGGAGGCCATCCTGTCGCACAACGAGGCGCCGATCTCCACCTGGCTTCCGCTCGAATACGATGAAAACCTTACCTACGGAGCGCGCCATGTGGCCTTCTCCGATTATCTCAGGGAGCTGAAGGCGGAGATCAACCGCGATACGCTCCGGAAGATCCGCGAAGCCCGGGAATGATCCCGCGCCGGGCGGCTTTTCCGGATCATCCATGATCGTCTGTTTCCGCGCACTCATGATTTTATTATCCCTGTTTTTACCGTAACGCATCGTCCCCGGTTTTTCACAGCGCGATACGCTGACACGATCTGTGAACCTTAAGATTTTACAATATAAAATCTCTATTGATATTTTCAATATAAAGTATTACAATATGAAACATACCGAAGGAAACAGCGCACGGATTTCATGACAGGGAGAAGGGAGGGATCAGGCAGAGCCGTCCCGGCGAGGCTTGTCCGGGATGGCAGGAAGCAGGAAGCACGCGGAGTTCATCAGCTTATTGCAAAGGAGACAAGAGAATGAGGAAAACAGCTCTCAGGATCGGTGTGATATCGATCGTTTCGCTGCTGATAGTCGCGACGGCGCCGTTTCCGCTGTCCGCCGCGACGCCGCCCGTGACGATCGTCCTGTCCAAGATCGGGGATTCATCGTCAACGGATCATCCCGGTCTAATGAACACATCGACGGTGACCGGGTATCTGATCGACGGCAGGGTCTATATCAAGACATCGGACATTGCCGCCCATTTTCCCTGCACCATCACGTACTACGCAAGCTACATCGTGTTGGTGATCAACGGCCAGACGACCCGGGCATACGTCAATTCCCCTTATTATTACACCTACAACGCCTACTCCGTCTACGCGACGCCGACGACAACGAAGAATTATGAATTTTTCGGATCGGCGAACATACCATACGGCATTTACGCGGCGCGGCTGTTCAACAGCGCGTGGTATGTCGCGATCGACATCCTGAAGCCGCTCGGCGTACTGAAGATCTACACAGAGTCGCTGGACGAATACGAGGTGTACGATTTCCGGGCGAACGGCGGAGGCGTCACCGACAGCAACGACTACGTCGTCGGGGGGCCGTGGATCCAGTCCGGGTACTGCTACCAGACCGATCTGACCAAGCCGGCGAATGCGGCATGGTCCGGCATGTCGGGGCATCACCTGGCGCCGAATTTCGTGATCAGCGAACTGTGGGACCATTCGACCAGCGCTCAGAACCCTGACTGCTATACACAGCTCAAATCGGCGGTCGCCCTGCTGTCTTCCGCACAGCAGGTCCGGTATGTGAACAACGGCGGCAATCCCCTGAATTTCGACTGTTCGTTTCGTTCCTGGTGGTATAATAAATATGTCGGCGGCTGGTATGCCAGCTTCCACATGAGGGGGCGCGCGTTCGACGCCCCGTACGATCCTCTTTACGGCTCGGTGTACGACGATTTCTGCGGGACGCACGCGACACCGATCGCCGTCGGCGTGAGCTACTGGCGGCGGCAGCCGGAAGTCACCTGGTCCATCGGAGACGAGATCGAGACGATGCCGCGGGACGGGAATTACTGGCTCCATATGCAGGTCGACCCCTCTGCGCAGAGCGGCGCGGCACCTTACTACCCCTGATGATCGACGCTAAAGGGAAAGGAGATAGATCACAATGAGCATTCATTTCAACCATAGGAAACATCCGTTGATTTCATCGGCTGCGGCCATCGGCATCCTCCTGGCGGCCGGACTCGGCACGGCGGCAGCGCTGGAGGCGGCCGCCCCGGGAGCGGACGGCGTGTCGGGATATGAAGCCGCGGATACCGGGATCTGCGCCGCGACCGCGGAGGATGCGATCCGGCAGCTGACGACTGTGCTGGAGTCCGGTGACACGGACGGATGGACGGACCGGGATGCCGGGACGGCCGGCCTGGTCGAAGCGGCTTTCGGCGCGGACTGCTGGGAGCAGGCGTCTTTTTCGGATGTGGACGGCCCGCCGTGCATCACCCGCGAGGCGTATGTGCTTTCAGCGACAGGAGAAGAGATTTCCCGGGAGGAATATGAGCGGCTGCGCGACGCGCATGTCGATCAGGTGTGCAGGGAATATTCATTTGACAAGGCGAAGCTGAGCCTGCAGGGAGAAGCGCTGGAGAATCTTCCGGCGGAAGAGCGGACGGCTTTATTCGCAGTCGACGAGAAGATCAATGCCGGATCGCCGGTGCGGGTCGAAGGCAGAGCGGCTGTCCCGTACGCCCATTACAGGGTTTCCTTCGGCGGCGAAAGCGCGGCGGAAGATGCCGGGATCTGCGATGTGGAGGTCGACCTGGTGCAGATCGACGGCTGCTGGGTTTTTTACTCCATGCATTACAGCGCGATTTCTTCCGTAGAGGATGATGTATGAGACGGCCTGCCGCTCATGTCGGCAGACATGGCGGAGGGACCCGATTTCTGACGGGTCTCTCGGCGGTCCTGTTCCTGTGGGCGGCCATCGCTCTGCCTGGCTGTGCGCGAACGACGCCCGCCGGCTCCGACGATCCCGCCGGATCCGGCAGCGGATCCTTCGTTTCATCCGATCCATCCGACAGCGGTCCGGCGTCCCCCACGCCGGACTCTGCTGCCGGGATCCGTTTCCGGATCCTTGCGCTGAACGGCCGCCTGATGCTGCTCGCAGCGCCGGATTCCTTCGATTACGGCAGTCTTTCCGGAAGCGCCGCCCCCTTTGCATATCTGCTTTCGGAAGACGGCAGTCAGTGGCTGGCCACGGACTACTCTGCGGCGAAGATCGGAACGCTGACGGATGTCCCGCCCGACGGTACGGAGGAGCAGTCGGCCGATGTCTACCGCCTTTCATTCGGCAGCTGGTCCTGTCACGCGCTCCTGTACAACCGGGACTTCCCGGAAAGCGTGGAGGAGCATTGGATCCGGCTCCTGGCGGAGGGCTCCGCGAATGACATCCTGCCGGTCAGTAAGGACTATTCCATCGCGCACTTCTGGAATGACCTCTATGCGATCGGCCGGGACGATACGATCCGCAGGATCAGCAGCCGACGCATCGGGGCCTATGATTTCGATACGATCGGGAAGGGCGGGAAGATCGACGGTCTTTCCTGGGAATGGACATTCCTTCCCATCTGCGATCCGGCAGACAATGTCATTTATTATCTGACTTCGAGGGAAAAGACCTCCTATGCCGTCTGGAAGATCGATCTGGACGCCGGAACGGAAGGGAAATTCTGCGACGACATTGTCACAGGCTTCGGAGGGTGCACCGGGCGATGGCTTGCCGTTGCACTGAATAGTTTACACAGCGACCGGTTCGGAAAACTCCTGCTCCGCACGGACCCTTCCTCGTTCGAGTACACCTCTGTGCAGACTGTGGAACAGGCTGCAGCGGGTTTCTGGTTTTCAATGGGCGGATGGATGTGCCGGGCCAATGGCGGGGAGCTCGTGATGGACAATGGCACCCGGAGCGTAACCTTCGCTGCGGATTCCTCGGCGGCGCCGCTGCTCCTGGACCGGGACAGGCTCTGGATCCTCGACAGCTTCGCCACGCCCGGGCGTCTCTGGGTCATCGGGCCGGAGAGCGGGACTTGTTATTCCGCCGCGGTCGGCGCGACGGACACGATCGCCGGATGGAGCCGCCTGCTGCAGGATATTGGCGCCGGGCTCCGGCCGGTCGCGGAGGCTGATACGGGCGGCGCCGACGTGAGGATCAGCCCTTCGGCGCAGGAGCCTTGACGACGGTCAGCTCGAGCGTTTCCGGATGCGGATTCCGCACGTCCATGACAACGTTGAACGGGATCTTCAGGAGCGTGCCCGCAGGGTATTCGTGCGGTTCCAGTCCGCCCAGCGCGATCGAAAGGGCGCCGCGGAGGACCGTCATATAGAGGGTCGCGTTCGTCGTATGGACGGGGAGTCCCTCGTCCTGATTCAGGATCATATGCAGATAATGGACATTTTCGTCGAGCAGGACCTTTTCGATGGTTTTTTCGTTCCGTTGGGTCAGATGATAGACTTGTTCCAGCATGGTGTTTCGCCTCCCTCGATTTGATGCTTTCATTCTACCGGATGGAGCCGCAGGAATCCGTTGCACAGGCAACGGATTTTTGCGCTTAATATGGAAAAATGATTAGCCGATAACGTTTACCTTTATACAGGTGACCGGATCTGCAGAAGGATCCGGAAAGAACGCGGCGAAAACGCAGGAAAGACACGGAATCGCCATAAATCTTTTTCATACTGTTTGTGAAGAAAGGCGGACGAAGCGTATGAAAAAGAAAAGGAACCGATGGCTGAGACCGGCCGTCCAGGCATCCGTGTTCGGCATTGTTCTGATCGTGACATCGGCAAATGCACTCCGTGAGGCCGGAATCGCGATCCCGCTGATCCAGGGCGCGTCGCTTCACGCGATCTGCCCGTTCGGCGGTGTGGAAACCCTGTATCGGCTTTTTACCGAAGGAACCTATCTCCAGAAGATCCACAGCTCGTCACTGATCCTGATGGGAGCCGTTTTTTTCACGGCACTTCTGTTCGGACCCGCGTTCTGCGGATGGATCTGCCCGTTCGGCACATTCCAGGAATTCCTCGGAAAAATCGGGAAACGGATTTTCAGGAAAAAATACAACTCGCTGATCCCGCGGAAAGCAGACCGCATCCTGCGGTATCTGCGGTATGCCGTACTCGCGCTGGTCCTTTACAACACCGCCGTGACGGCAAAGCTCATCTTCCAGAACGTCGATCCCTATTATGCGCTTTTCAATTTTTTCACCGGCGAGGTCGCGGTAACGGCCTACATCATCCTCGGTGCGGTCGCAGCCGCTTCCCTGATCGTCGAACGGCCGTTCTGCAAATACGCCTGTCCTTACGGAGCGGTGCTCGGGATATCGAACCTTTTCCGGATCTTCAAAATAAGGCGGAACGCGCATACCTGCACCGGCTGCAAGGCCTGCGACCGGAAGTGCCCGATGAATATCGAGGTATCGGGAGCCGGAGCTGTCTATGACCATCAATGCATATCCTGCATGGAATGCACAAGCGAACAGGTCTGTCCGGTGGAGAACACGGTCAGCCTGAGGATCGGAGGCGGCAGCCATGAAGATTAAGCAGAATATCCTTGCGATCGCGCTGATCGTGTTGATTTTCGGAACGGTTGCGGCTGCCTCGCTCGCGGGCTATTGGCAGACGGACGGATCAGGGAGCGGGTCGCAGGATAAATATAAAAGCAGCGGTTCCGCCGGCGAATACCTGCCGGCCGATATCAAGGGCTCCTACACCCTCGCGGAGGTCGGCTCATTCTTCCGGATCCCGGCTGCCGATCTTGCGGAAGCTTTCGGGATCGCCCCGGCCGACCTGGAGTCGGTCAAGTGCAAGGATCTCTCCTCTCTCTACGAAACGGCCGGCGACGCGGAGATCGGTCCGGATTCCGTACGCGTTTTCGCATCGCTCTATACGGGATTGCCATACACCCTTTCCGATACCGTTTTGCTCCCGTCGTCCGCCGAAGCGGTCCTGCTCCGTGCCGGAGCCATGACGGAAGAGCAGAAAGCATTCGTCGCATCGCATACATTCCCGGATGGCAGAGAGGACTCCGCCGGCTGAATCTTCGCTGCACATTCTTTTCAAATCAGAATGTAAAATAGTTATTGACATTTGCCCAAAACTGAGGTATCTTAGTTATGGGCATATGCTATTTATATGAGCCCGGAAGGAGCCGGCATATGCAAGAACAAGAGAGAGCATGACAGAGAAGAGAGGAGGTGTCGGCGATGCCGAACAGAGATGGAACAGGCCCGGTCGGCCGGGGACCCGGTACGGGGAAGCGGCTCGGCAGGCAGCAGCGTGCGGGGTCGATGCGCAGAGGCCCGTCGGGGACTTGCGTGTGTCCGCAGTGCGGCACGGTCGTTCCGCATGCGGCCGGGATTTCCTGCGCATCGGTCCAATGCCCGCAATGCGGAGCCTTTATGGTCCGCAGTGCATGATAAGAGATGAAAGGAGGTAATGATATGCCAAGAGGAGATGGTACAGGCCCGATGGGAATGGGGCCCATGACCGGACGCGGCGCGGGATACTGCGCAGGCTATTCCGCTCCGGGGTACGCGAATGCGGCCGGAGGCGGCTATGGCTGCGGGATCGGACGCGGCAGAGGCAGAGGATTCCGCCGGATGTATTTTTCGGGCGGAGTTCCCGGAGCCGGACGCTTTCCGGGGTACGGATACGGGTACGGATATGCGGATCCGTATTTGTCTGCCGATAGCGAGAAGGACATGCTGAACAGGCAGGCGAAATTTCTGGAAGATCAGATGGCAGAGATCCGTAAAAGGCTCGATGACATCGAAAATGAAGCGAAGAAATGATTCACGCTTTGAAAAGCAGAGCGGCTCACGGCAGATCTGCTGAGCAATGACGGCTGACATCGGTATGGAAGCCGTCATTTCCATTTTCAGCTGCCTCGTGTAAAGTCGTCCGCGCACGATGAAGATGCTGACGGTGCGGGAGCGGTGCGGGAGTCTTGCGGGAGTTATTGACATATGACCATAAAAAGCCTACAATCATAACAGCATTGATGATCGTGCTTCGGTCCCGGATCGAAGCACCTTGTAAGGGAGGGGTTCATTTGAAAAGAGCAGATGTTCTTGTGATCGGCGGAAGCGCGACGGGTCTGGTGGCCGCCATGACGGCAAAATCCAATTACCAGGATAAATCGGTGATGATGATCCGCAAAGAAGAAAAGGTTCTGATCCCCTGCGGGATCCCCTATATTTTCGGGACCGTGGAGACGACCGGCAATGATATCCTGCCGGATGAAGGACTGATCAAACTGGGAGTGGAGATCGTAATAGACGAAGTGCTGTCGGTCGATGTCAAGGCAAAGCAATGCCGGACGATGAAGGGCGAGACGGTCGCGTACGAAAAGCTGATCCTCGGAACGGGTTCGCTGCCTCTGATCCCTTCCTGGCTGAAGGGAACCGGCCTGCGCAATGTGTTCACGATTCCGAAGAGTAAAGAATATCTTGACGAACTGTTGGATAAGCTTCATTCCCTGGACCGGATCGTCGTGATCGGTGCCGGATTTATCGGCGTCGAGGTGTCCGATGAATTGAAGAAGGCAGGGAAAGAGGTCACGCTGGTCGAGATCCTTCCTACGGTGCTGGGCGCGACGTTCGACGACGAATTTGCCGCGGAAGCGGAGACGCTTCTGACAAGCCGCGGCGTGCACATCAAGACCGACTGCGGCATCCGGGAGATCGTCGGTACGGACACTGTGAAGCAGGTCCTTCTCAACAATGGCGAAACGATCGATGCGGATGCGGTCATCCTTTCTCTCGGCTACGTCCCGAATACCTCTCTGGCAAAAGCCATGGGCCTTGAACTGAATGAATTCGGGTTTATTCGGGCCGACCAGTACCGCCGCACAAGTGCGCCTGATGTCTTCGCGGCCGGCGACTGTGCGGAGAAAGTGGATTTTGCGACCGGCAGGCTGAGCAAAATCATGCTGGCATCCACCGCCTGCACGGAGGCCCGGACGGCGGGCCTGAACCTGTATGAATTGAACACATTCGCCACTTTCAGAGGTACGGTCGGGATCTATGCGACCTGTATCGGAGATACGGCATTCGGCGTAGCCGGCCTGATCGAAAAGAACGCGCGCAAAGAAGGATATCAGATCGTCACCGGCTCTTTTACCGGCGTGAACCGCCATCCGGGCAAGATCGCCGACGCGCACAAGGAAACGGTCAAATGGATCGTAGCCAGGCAGTCCGGCCTGATCCTCGGCGGGGAAGTGCTGGGCGGCAAGTGCGCGGGCGAACTCACCAATGTCGTCGGTATCGCGATCCAGAACCATATGACGGTGTACGATCTCCTGATGACCCAGATCGGCACACAGCCGCTCCTGACAGCGTCTCCGGCCGGCTATCCGTTCATCAAGGCCGCGGAAGCCGCCGTGAAGGCATTGAGAAAATCCTGAGCGGATCATCCGGCAGGCGGCCCCTATGTTGATGCGCGGCCCGGCACGAACCGGGCTGCTGCTGCGTGCTTTACAAAGGGCGGATCATCCGGCTATAATGGAGAAAAGAAGAACGGAAAATGAGGCGATCAGCCATGGCTCGACCTGTCAAATGGCGTAAAATCGAGAATATGCCGGGCACATCCTTTTTTTTCCCGTCAGCCGAGGGTTCTGCCGATGTCCCGCAGAATGTCCTGCTGATCGAGGAGTATGAAGCAGTCCGGCTGAAGGATCTGGAGGGGCTCGAACAGGAGGAATGCGCGGAGAAGATGCAGGTCTCGCGTCCTACGTTTCAGCGCATCCTTCTATCCGCCCGTGAGAAGATCGCCGACAGTCTCGTCCATGGCAAGGCGATCCGTGTGGCGGGCGGCAATTACACCGTCAACATCTGCCCGGCGGTCTGCATGGACTGCGGCAGGAAATGGCAGGACAGCTTCGAGCACGTGAAGGCTGCCCGCGATGGGGAGTATGTGTGCCCGTCCTGCGGGTCCGGCCGCATCGAATGCGGCCAGGGACCGGGCGGAGGGGCCTGCCGCCGGAACTGCCGCCGGCGCGGGCGAGGCCCGCGCGGTTCCTGACAGGACGGCAGGGAGGATGCAGATCGCAGATCCCTGGAAAATCTGAACAGAGAAGGCCGGCCGATGCGCCGGCCTTTCGCTGTTTTCACGCATTGTCGAGCGGCGGCAGGTAGAGCGGAAGCGGGAGCCAGGAAGCGATCTCCGGCGCGAGAGCGGTCCGCGCCGCGCAGACCGGCGCGAAGAAAAGAGCCATCGCCTCGAGATGTGTCATCACGAGTTCGGGGGGTTGACGGCTTTCTTCGACCGAAACCGATCCGCCGGAGACCCGGATCTCGAGATTTTCGACCCCCGCGCGGCCGTGGATCTCCACAACGGCACGCCCTTCGCAGAGCGGCGCGGCCGACGCCCGGAGCCTCATCAGGGCGGCCAGGACGTTCCGGTAATTCAGCACGGTGAACTGGCAGCAGGAGGTCATGGACACACTCTCGCAAAGACCCGAGAGGATCCGGATCTTTTCGGTCTCGTACGCCGGAAGCTCGAAGGACACTGCTTTCTCCCCGGCATCGGCCGCCGCCGCATGGACCAGATCGTTGAACAGGGAAGGGGAAACGGCATCCCATTCCAATACTTTCGTGCGGTCTTCATTGAAAACGACATACCCGGCCGGCTGATCTCCGCTCCAGGCGGCGCAGGGGCGGGACTTCCAGGATGTCAGGATATCAAACAGTCTGTCTGCCGGCCGGTCGGCATGATACGGGGAACAGGCGTGCATTTCCCCGATCCGCGCGAGGATATCTTCATCCGTTCGCCGGATCTCTTCGAGTCGGATGGATGGATGAGCGTCTTTGCCGAAACAGTGGCGGAGGTTGGCCGGTGTGACCGTAAAGGAAAGAACAGGCCCGGCGGACTCGAAAGAATAATATTGGTAGCGCTGACGGGCCCCGCCCAGCGCCATGAGGTCCAGCCCCTCCGCGCAGGCATCGTCCATCGCCATGTCCATCAGAAGCTTCATGATCCCCTGGAGCCGGTGATCAGGACGGACCGCGACATTCCCGATGATCCGGCCTTTCAGCACGGTATCCGGTGCGTCCAGGCGGAACGGGAAAGAACCGACCGCCCCGACGAACGCACCCTCTGTCATCGCCGCGAAGGTATTCACACGGACATACTCCGCATCGGAATAGATCTTGGACAGGATGCGGCGAAACGTCGTCGACGGATCCGTTGAAAAAAACACGCCGTCCAGAAAACGCAGGTAATCCTCATATTTTTCACGAAAATCCGGTATCGATGCAGCCTTTCCGGCGAAGCCGGAGAAATCGGCGCCTGAATTTTGCCGTGTCATGGCAGACTCCTTCCCGGACCGGGATCCCTGTATGGACGATCCGTTCGTTTTCTTTTACTATACCATTTTCCGCCGAAAATTCCACGGGCTCCCGCCGCGGTGAAAACCGATCGTGGCCGCCGTAAAGTTCCGGTAACATCGCGCGGTAAAAATGCAATAGAACTGTAATTGTTATGAATGAATGATGTAGGTTATAATTCATTTTATTATTAAAACAGGATAAGGAAAGGATAGCAAACCTATGAAATGGATCAGATCGTATGGATCCCGCGCTCTCGTGGTGATCGCGGTGCTTTGCCTGATTTTCACGGCTTCCTTCACGGGCGTGTCCGTGCGGGCGTCCACGGAGCCGAATCTAGGCTTTGAGCAGGACTTCGAAGGCTGGACGACCTATGACAATGTCGCGATCGGCACGGGCGCGGATTATCCGACGAACGGATATGTCTGGACCGTGCTTCCTTATGAGACGCAGATGGCGGTCCTCACGCCCACGGGCCCCAATTACGCATTTGAAGCGGCGGCCGATGCCCTGGAGCTTTCGCCTGTCAGCCGCGGCTATATCACCGGCATTTTCCCGAACATCACCAACGTCGCGTACATTTACACCGACCTCGATCTCGAAACGGATGAAGACCTGACGATGTCATGGAATTACGTCGCCACGGACTATTCCCCGTTCAACGACGCATCCTTCTGCTCGCTGGTCAACCTGGACAATCCGTCCTACGTGCCGGTCGTCAACGGCTGCCTGTCCCAGGTCGGCATCCTCGGCGCGACCGTGCTCGGCACAGGCAATTACTCGACCGGCAACTACGGCAGCACCGGCTGGCAGACGGCGTCTTTCCAGGCCCCCGTGGCGGGCCATTACCGCCTCGGGTTTGTCGTGTTCAACCTGAGCGACATGATCCTGAGCCCCTATCTTTTTGTCGACAAAGAACCGGGATCGACCCTGCAGGACGGCATTCCCTTCGCGCCCATCCCGCCTGAGAGCGATCCCCCGGTGCCGCCTTCTGATTTCACGGCGGTGGTGACGACCGTTTCGACAGGGTCCGTGACGGCGGATTCCGCAGAAATCACGGGCGAAGTGGTCACCGATTTCGGACAGGCCGTCACGGAACGCGGGATCGCTTACGGCACGTCTCCGGACCCGACGGTCGACGATGGGAAGGCCGTTTCCGGCTCCGGACTCGGAACATTCACCGCGACCCTTTCGGGCCTTTCGGGCGGCACCACGTATTATGCGAGGGCTTTTGCGACCAACGCCTGCGGCACGTCGTACGGTGAAACGCTTTCCTTTACGACCATCCCCGCCGCGCCTGCCGCGATGGAGGCTTCCCTGATCACGAAGGACGGGTTCCAGGCCCGGTGGAATACCGCGGCCGGAGCGTCCGGCTATCGTCTCGATGTAGCGTGCGACATGGATTTTACCGTTTTCGTGCCCGGATACGAAAACCTGGATGTCGGTTCCGCGACCGACGCCGTGATCGGCGGCCTGGACGCTGCGACGACCTATTACTACCGCGTGCGGGCATACAATGATGCCGGCGTCAGCGGCAGCTCCGACAAGGTCGGTGTGTGCACATCGAAGAATGACCAGACGATCGATTTCCCCGCCCTGCCGGCGAAAACATACGGCGACGAGCCGTTCAGCCCCGGTGCGAGTGCGTCCTCCGACCTCGAAATCACCTATGAGAGCTCGGATCCGGACGTTGCGGAGATCGTGGATGGACAGATTTGCATCGTCGGGAAGGGATCGGCCCTGATCACGGCGAAGCAGAGCGGAAACGACCTGTACAATGCCGCGGAGGATGTGTCGCAGATGCTTGCCATCGATGTCAAAGTGCTGACGGTCGGCGGGACGATCGCCGCGGAGGACAAGCCGTATGACGGGACGGCGGATGCCGTACTGAGCGGCGGCGAACTGATCGGCGTGGTGCCGGGCGATACGGTCGTCCTCGAGAATGCGTCATCCGGTATCTTCAGCCAAAGCGATGCCGGCAGCGATCTGCCGGTAGTGACCGCGATGACGATTTCCGGCGCGTCGTCGCCGAACTATGCGCTGCAGCAGCCGGAGCTGTACGCCGACATCCTTCCCAGACCGATTGAAGTGACGGCGGAGAACCGGTCTAAAATCTACGGCGGCACGGACCCGGATCTGGCGTATGACATCACGGACGGGACCCTCATCGGCGACGATGCGTTTACGGGTTCGATCAGCCGTGCATCAGGCGAATCGGCCGGGGATTATGCGATCGGCGCAGGTACCCTCGCGCTGGACGGCAATTACGCGCTCACTTTCATCGAAGGAACATTCACGGTCGAACCCCGTCCGGTGACGGTCACCGCGGAGGATAAGACCAAGGCTTACGGCGCGGCGGATCCGGAACTGACCTACACGCTTACGGATGGGTCGCTCCTCGGCGACGATGCCTTCACCGGTTCCCTCGTCCGCGCGGCGGGCGAATCCGCCGGCGAACATGCGATCGGGCAGGGCTCCCTGACGCTCGGCGCCGACTACACGCTTACCGTGACCGAAGGGACGCTGACCGTCGAACCGTATCTCCGCACCCTCGAACACGGCGTCATGCGCAATGGCGACGATCCTGACAATACGGGCCGGATCAGCTTCGTGGCCGTTCCGGATGAAGGGTATATCTTTGCGTACTGGTATGATGGCAGCGGCCTGATCGGCACCGAAGCGGAAATCGTCGGGCCCGGGATCTCTCCCGATTCCTTCGATCCGGTGTTCTGGGCGGCCACGGCGTCGACCGACCGCGAAGACACCGCTCTGGATCCCGGACAGCCTGTCGGCCTCGGCTTCCTGGACGGCGAATTCTCCGTGACCGTTCCGGGCAGCGATGATCCGGCGGCCGTCTTCGCGGTGACCCGTCTTGCGGAAGGCGATTTCGGCGGCGGTGCGATCCTCCCCGATGACATGAACTCTCTATCGCTCTTTTACTCTCTGCTGCAAAGCGAAAACCTTGACGGACAGGAAGTCCGGATCCGTATCTCCCTCAGCGGTGCCGCGGCAGAAACCGATCCCGCGCTGCTCAGGCTGTACGTTTGGAATGGCGAGACCGGGCAATGGGAAGACGCCGGAGTCCGCAGCCAGGGCTTCGACGCGGAAACCGGCGAGTACTGGGCCGATATCCTCGGCGGCGGCACGCTCGGCCTGTTTTACGCCAACGAAGCGCAGATCCCCGTGACAGGCGATCGCTCCTCCGCCCTGTGGATCGCGGTCTCCCTCCTTTCGGCCATGCTCCTCCTCGCCGTGTTCGCGGCCTTCAGGGCTTTCGGCAGAAAAAAGAACGGCTTCACGGAAGCCTGACGTCCTGGCTTTCCGGTTCCCGTAAGAACATGATGACCTGACAGAGGCCGCCGCTCCGCCATCCGGAAGGACGCGGGCGGCGGCCTTTTTCCGTTCACCGCTTTCCCGCAGTACACAGGCGGCCTGGTGTCAGCCGGCGCATTGATAAAAAAAACGCGAACGGATGTGCAATGAATCCCGTATGGTAAAATGGTACTGTGCGGCTTCAGACGGCAGGCTCCATGGATGTGCGGCATCAGGGCTTTTCCCTTGGCCGGCCCGTGAAATCGCAAGAACGATGAGGAGGAATGCGCATGCGGCAATTCGGAAAAGAAACGGCTGAACATCCCGGCGGCGCTTTTATAAAAGGCAAGCTGCCGATCATCCTGATCCTGGTGATGGCGGCTTTTCTTTACACCTGGGAAATATGGGAAGAGGGATTCGCCAATCTCTATTATTCCGCAGGGGTCTACTCGATGGGGCGCAATTTCCATGCGTTTTTCTTCAATAGCTTCGACTCCGCCGGCTTCATCAGCATCGACAAGCCGCCGCTCGGTTTCTGGATCCAGGTCCTTTTTACGAAGATCCTCGGCTTCAGCGGCGTGGCCGTGCTGCTCCCCCAGGCGCTGGCCGGCGTACTGAGCGTTTATCTGCTGTACCGGATCATCCGGGAGCGGTTTTCCGAACGGGCGGGGCTGGTGGCCGCCCTGGTGCTGTCGCTGACGCCGATCTATGCGGCGATCAGCCGAAACAACACCATCGACGGGCTGCTGATCCTTCTGTTGATCCTGGCTTCGCAGCAGGCGCTCCTTGCAGCCGAAAAGCCGAGGGGAGCGGGGCACCTTGCCCTTGCCGGCGTCTTCATCGGCCTGGGATTCAACGTCAAGACCCTTCAGGCGGTGATGATCGTCCCGGCCGTCTATCTGACCTATCTGGTTTTCGCAAAAACGACGATTCTTCGAAGGATCCTGAACACGCTTCTTTCAGCGTCGATCCTGCTGGCACTGTCTTTCTCCTGGATCCTTGCGGTCGACCTGACGCCGGCTGCGGAAAGGCCGTATGTCGGCAGCAGCGGAGACAACAGCGAGCTGAGCCTGACGTTCGGCTACAACGGGATTTTCAGGCTGCTCGGCCGGAGCAGGCCGGATGGCGGCAGCGGAGAGCAGCTCCCTCCGCCGGGAGACATCGGAGAGCGCCCTCTGCCGGGGGGCGGCGGACAGCAGCTCCCTCCGCCGGGAGGCGGGGAGCAGACGCGGCCGCAGCAGCCTTCCGGTTCCGGCGGCGAAAGCGGCCCGGCATCCGCGTTCAGGCTCCTTACGGTCCGGAACGCCGGTCAGATCGCCTGGTTCGTGCTTCCGGCCTTCGTTTTCAGCCTGATCTTCATCGGGATCATGATCCGCAGAAAATGGAGAACAGACCGGAGAGCCGCCGCGATGTTCTATTTTGCCATGTGCTTCCTGCCGATGCTTGCCTACTTCAGTTTTGCCGGCGGACTCGCCCATCGGTACTACTTTGCGATGCTTGCTTTCCCGGCGGCGGCGCTCATTGCGGCCGGCCTGGAGATCCTGTCCGGAATGAAGAAATACGGGCGCCCGGCACTGCTGGCCGTTTTTATGCTGACAGCATCTGCCCAGCTTTATATCCAGATCCTTTACAAGGGATGGCTTGCCTGGCTTCCTCTTCTTTGCGGCGGCCTGTTCACAGCCGCGGCTGCCGTACTGGCGGCAGACCTCAGGCTCAAGCTGCCCGGATGGATCCCGGCATCGATGCTTTCCGTTCTGCTCATCCTGCCGGGCCTCTGGTCCCTTACCCCCATCCTTTACGGCGACAACGCCCAGCTGCCTGTCGCGGGGCCGGAACTGAAAGCGCAGGACGACATGTTTGACCGCGGGGAAAGACTGTCCGGACTCATTTCCTATCTGGAAGAGCACCGGGAAGGAGCTGTCTATCTGGCCGCTGTCCCGAGCGCGATGGATCCGGGCGCGGTGATGATCCTGGAATCCGGCGAGGCTGTTATGGCTTTGGGCGGGTTCAACGGAAGCGACAGTCCGCTGACTCTGGAGGAATTCAAGAGCATGGCCGCGCAGGGGAAAGTCCGGTATGCCGTTCTGACGGGAAGCGGAAAGACTGCGCCGGGCGGGCAGCAATCGGAATTGCTGCAGTGGATCGAAACGGAAGGAGAAATCGTGCAGGGAGATTTCGGCAGATTGACCCTTTACAGGCTTCCCGGGTAAAGGAAACGGATCGCTATGACAGGTCCGGAAACCATCAGCGGATCCTGCTGATGATCTCTTCGCCGTCGCAGCAGCGGTATTCGAATTGCACCGTCACGTGCGTGATGCCGAAATCCCGCAGCCTCCGCTCGATTTCGCGGAGGATCGGGCCGGTCGCGCTGACAGGCATGTCCTCGATGTTGATGTGGGCTTCGAAAAAAACATGGCGTTCGTCCAGGCTCCAGACGTGGACGTGATGCACGTTCTCGACGGAGCCGACCGTGCGTACGGCCTCGACGACCGCCTCTACGTCGAGATCCTCGGGCACGCCCTGCATGAGGATGCGGACCGCGTCCCGGATGATCTCATAGCTTTCGCGGATCACATAGGCGGCGATCAGGACGGTGACCAGAGGGTCGACCCACGTGATGCCGAGGAATCGGATCAGCAGGCCTGCGGCGATGACGCCGACGGAGGAGAGGCTGTCGCCGAGCAGGTGCAGATAGGCGGAGCGGAAATTCATGTCTTTCCCGGCGCTTCTGCGGAGAAGCAGGACGCCGGCCAGGTTGGCGGCCAGGCCGAGGAGGGCGACCCAGGTGACGAGACTGCCGTTGACCGGCTGCGGATCGCGGAAGCGGACCCAGGCTTCGCGGAAGAGGAAAATCGAGACCGCGATCAGCATCGAGGCGTTGAAAAGCGCCGCGAGGATGGCGGCCCGGCGGTAGCCGAATGTCCTGCGGGTGTCGCCGGATCTGCGGGAGATCCGGTCGGCGGCATAGCTGATGACCAGCGACACGACATCGCTGAAATTGTGCAGCGAATCGGAAATCAGCGCCAGGCTGCCGGCGAAGATCCCGCCGACGACCTCGGCGATCGTGATCACGAAATTGAGCACGACGGTGAACGCGAGGTTCACGCCGCGGACCTCCGCGTCTTCGTCTCCGTGATGGCCGCCATGATGATGGCCGTGCGGATGGTCGGGATGATTGTCGTGATGCTTTGCCATAACGAACATCGCCTCCGGGCAGGGAGCCTTATTCGAGGGCGTCGGCGGATCGCCTGAGCTCCCGGATGATCCTGATGTGCTGCGGGCAGACCTCCTCGCAGCGGCCGCACGCGATGCAGGCCGATGCCGGAGCGAGACCGCGGCCTTCCGTGTTTTGGCGGTACAGGTCCACGGCCGCCGCGGCATTGCCGGTGCGGATGTATTCGTTCATGGCCCGGAAGGTGCCGAAAATCGCGATCTGCTGCGGGCAGCCTTCCATGCAGTAGCCGCAGGAGGTGCAGGGGATCGTCCGGTCCGACTCCAGGAGATGGCGGGCGGTGAGGATGACGCCCTGCTCGCGTTCATCGAGCGGCCGGAAATGCCCCATGGTGGCGAGATTGTCCTGCATCTGCGCGAAGTCCGACATGCCGCTCAGCACGGTGATGACGCCGTCGAGCGATGCTGCGAAGCGGATCGCCCAGGAGGCGGGGGAAACGTCGGGATCGGCATTCCGGAGCAAATTCGCGACCGGGACGGGAGGCGACGCCAGGTAGCCGCCTTTGACGGGTTCCATGATGATGACCGGCTTGCCGTGTTTCCGCGCGGTCTCGTAGCACTTCCGGGACTCCACGGAAGGGCTCTCCCAGTCGGCGTAATTGATCTGCAGCTGCACGAACTCCGCCTCGGGATGCGCGGTCAGGATCCGGTCCAGTTCGTCGGCCCGGTCGTGCATCGAAAAGCCGATGTGCCGGATCAGCCCCTCCTTTTTACGCTCGGCGGCGAAATGCCAGAGGTCGTAATCCTCGAAGACGCGGGTGCGGTCCTCGCCGAGGTTGTGAAGCAGGTAGAAATCGAAATAGTCCGCGCCGGTCCGCTCCAGCGAGGTGTAGAACATCCGGCGGGCTGCCTCTTTGCTCCCGGCCGCCCATGCGGGCAGCTTGGTCGCGAGCTGGTAGCGGTGCCGCGGGTGCCGTGTTGCGAGGACGTCTTTCACGGATTTCTCCGATTTGCCGTCGATGTATCCATACGCGGTGTCAAAATAGGTGAATCCGCGCTCCAGAAAAAGGTCGGCCATGCGGCGGACCTGATCGGTATCGACTCCGCCGCCGAGCATCGGCAGACGCATGAGGCCGAATCCGAGCTTCGGGATGTCCCGGCCCAATTCCGATTCCTCTCCCTTTTCGGTTGCTTTGATCTTGTCCGTGTTCATATCCATATGTTTGTCTCCTTTCGACGATGATGCTTTACACAAGCTGCCGGAGGTGGTACCATTACATTACAACTTAAAGTTAACTTTAAGTCAAGCCGGAACCGGACGGAGGACACGCGGATGGGTTACACGATCGGGGAAGCAGCGGCAAAAGTGGGCGTCACCGCGTCCACGCTCCGCTATTACGACAACCAGGGGCTACTGCCCTATGTCGGCCGCACGGCCGGCGGGATCCGCCTGTTCACCGATGAAGACCTGAACTGGCTTGGGACGATCGGCTGCCTGAAGTCCGCCGGCATGCCGATCCGGGATATCAAGGTGTTCATCGACTGGTGCATCCGCGGCGACTCGACCCTGACGCAGCGCTACGACATGCTGCTGAAGCGCAAGGCGATCGTCGAAAAACAGATGGCCGCGATGCAGAAGACCCTGGACACCATCCGGTACAAGTGCTGGTACTATGACACGGCTGTCCGCGCCGGCACCGCGAAAGTGCATGACACCATGAAGCCGGAGGACATGCCGGAGGAGATCCGGAAACTCGTGAAGCGGCTCCGCTGCTGATACAACAGGGAGGGGTGGGATCGTATGAAAAAGACGACGAAGAAAAGGGGAAGCCTGACGGACATCGAGCTGGACCGGATCGACCGGTACTGGAAGGCATGCAATTACCTGGCGGCCGGCATGATCTATCTGGCGGAAAATCCGCTTCTGCGGGAGCCGCTCCGCCCGGAGCATGTGAAAAACCGGCTGCTCGGGCACTGGGGCACCAGCCCGGGATTATCCTTTATCTATGTGCACCTGAACCGGCTGATCAAAAAATACAGTCTGAACGTCATCTTCATCGCCGGACCGGGCCACGGGGCGCCAGGCGTGCTCGCGCCTGTCTACCTCGAGGGGACCTATTCGGAGATCTATCCCGAAAAGAGCGAAGACGAAGAGGGGATGGAACGGTTCTTCAAGCAGTTCTCGTTCCCCGGCGGGATCGGGAGCCACTGCACGCCTGAAACGCCCGGATCGATCCACGAGGGCGGTGAACTCGGCTACAGCCTCTCGCATGCCTACGGTGCGGTGTTCGACAACCCGGACCTGATCGCGGCGGCTGTCGTCGGGGACGGTGAGGCGGAGACCGGCCCGCTCGCCACCTCCTGGCACTCCAACAAATTCCTCAACCCCGCCCGCGACGGCGCGGTCCTGCCGATCCTCCACCTGAACGGCTACAAGATCGCGAACCCGACCATCCTGGCCCGCATCAGCCATGAAGAGCTGGAGCATCTCTTCATCGGCTACGGGTACAAGCCCCTCTTCGTGGAGGGCGACGACCCGGCCGTCATGCACCGCCTGATGGCCGAGACGATGGAAAAAGCGATCCTCGACATCCGCAGGATCCAGCAGGACGCCCGCGAAAAAGGGATCGCCGCGAGACCGGCCTGGCCGATGATCATCCTGCGGTCGCCGAAAGGATGGACGGGGCCGGCGGAGGCCGACGGACACAAGGTCGAGGGCTTCTGGCGCGCGCACCAGGTCCCGCTGAGCGGAGTCCGGGAAGACCCGAAGCGGCTGAAAAAACTTGAGGAGTGGCTGCGGAGCTATCACCCGGAAGAGCTGTTCGACGCGAATGGGAAGCTGATCCCGGAGCTGAAAGCGCTGGCTCCGGCCGGAACCCGCCGCATGAGCGCCAACCCGGCCGCGAATGGCGGGCTGATGCGCAGACAGCTCCGCATGCCGGACTTCAGGAACTACGAGGTCCTGTTCGACGGCCCCGGCCAGATCGAATTCGAAAACACCTGGCGGCTGGGGGAGTTTCTGCGAGATGTTTTCCGCGACAATCCCGACAACTTCCGGATGTTCGGACCGGACGAGACCGCGTCCAACCGCCTGCAGGCCGTGTACGGCGCGACGAAGAAGGCCTGGTTCGCGCAGATGCTGCCCGAGGATGCCGACGGCGGCGAGCTTTCCCCGGATGGCAAAGTCATGGAAATGCTCAGCGAGCACACCCTGCTGGGCTGGCTCGAAGGTTACACCCTGACCGGCCGGCACGGCTTTTTCCATACCTACGAAGCCTTTGCCCACGTGATCGACTCCATGTTCAACCAGCACGCCAAATGGCTGAGCATCAGCAAGCAGGAGACCCCCTGGCGCCTGCCCGTTTCGTCCGAAAACATCCTGCTGTCCTCGACCGTGTGGCGGCAGGACCACAACGGATTTTCGCACCAGGACCCGGGCTTCCTGGATGTCGTGACCAACAAGAGCACGGATGTCGTGCGCATCTACCTGCCGCCGGACGCCAACTGCCTCCTGTCCACCGTCGACCACTGCCTGCGGAGCACGGGCTATGTCAACGTGATCGTCTCCGACAAGCAGAAGCACATGCAGTACCTGAGCATGGAACAGGCGGTCACGCACTGCACCAAGGGGATCGGGATCTGGGACTGGGCAAGCACCGACCGGGGCAGCGGCAGCGAAACCGCGGATCCCGACCTGGTCATGGCCAGCTGCGGAGACGTCACGACCCGCGAAGCCCTCGCGGCCATGGCGATCCTCCGGGAAGAGCTGCCGGATCTGAAGATCCGTTTCATCAACATCGTCGACCTGACGAAGCTGATCTCCGCGTCGGAGCATCCGCACGGCCTGGAGGACCGGGAATTCGACTCGCTGTTCACGCGGGACCGCGAGGTGATCATCAATTTCCACGGCTACCCGTGGCTGATCCACAAGCTGATGTACCGGCGGCCCAACCCCTCGCGCTTCCACGTCCACGGATACAAGGAACGCGGGAACATCAACACGCACCTGGAGCTTGCGATCATCAACCAGATCGACCGGTTCAGCCTCGTCATCGACATCATCGACCGGATCCCGTCCCTGGGCTCGATGGGCGCGCACCTGCGGGAAAAGATGAAGAACGCGATCATCGACGCGGTCCATTACGCGCACGAATACGGCATCGACAGGCCGGAGATCACCGGCTGGAGATGGCCATACTGACAGGAGGAACGTGAAAATGAACGATTATTCGTTTGCCATCGGCATGGAGCGCGAAGGCGAAGCATATTACCGGGAGCAGGCGGAGCGCACCAGGGACCGGGGCCTGGCGGTCGTCTGCCGGCTGCTGGCGGAGGATGAGCAAAACCACGCGCGGATCCTGACGGAACGCCGGAACGGAAGGCCGTACGACCTGCCCGACACGGATACGCTCGCGCAGGCGAAAAGCATATTCAGCGGCGCCGGCGATATCCGGCTGGAGTGGAAAGAGCGGCCGAGCCAGCTGGATTTTTACCGGATCGCGTCCGATCTCGAGCAGAAGAGCATCGACCTGTATGCGGGATATCTGGAACGCGCCGAAGACGAGCCGGAGCGCGGGCTCCTGCAGTACCTGGTCCGCCAGGAGACCGCACACCGGGAGACCCTGCGCGAGCTGGAGCGTCTCCTGGCACGGGTCGAGGACTGGGTCGAAAGCGCGGAATTCGGCGTGCGCGAAGAGTACTGACGGCGCTATGCAAGCGTCCGGATGGCCGGGCCGCGAATCTGCAAAGCCGGATTCGCAAAACCTGATGACCGTCTGCAAGTCTTGACAAATCCCGCGGAAAATTCCATACTTCTTCTCTGAGAAGGTGATGAAATGCGACTGGTTTTTTTCGTACTGAATAAAACGGAAAAGCTCGACGATCTGCTCAGCGAATTCGGGCGCAGGAATATCTGCGGCGCGACGGTCGTCGAGAGTAAGGGCATGGCAAGGCTGCTGAGCCAGCGATATGATGACGATGAGATCCCGATCCTGGGATCCCTGAGGCAATACCTCAATCCGGAGCGGACCAGGAATTTCCTGATCCTCATCGTGGTCCCGGCCGACAGGCTGCAGGAAGTGGTCGGGACGATCGAATCGGTCGTCGGAGATTTGTCGGAAAAGGACACCGGCATCATTTTCAGCGTCCCCGTCGACTTCACAAAGGGGATCTGCGACATTGGACAATAAGATCATCTTCGAAGTTGCCGTCATGCTGGTTGCCGGGATCCTGTTCGGCAGGGCGGTAAAACAGATCAAATCCCCGAATGTGACCGGTTATCTCCTCGCGGGCCTGCTGCTCGGCCCGTCCGTGCTGAATGTCATCTCCTCCGATATGCTCGGCGGATTCGCCGTGATATCCGACATCGCGCTCGCTTTCATCGCATTTTCCATCGGAAGCGAATTCGATCTGCATTATTACCGGAAGGTCGGCGTGGCGCCGATCCTTATCGCCATCGCGGAATCCGGCGGCGCCATCCTTCTGGTGACAGGCGCCCTGATCCTTCTCGGATTTGACACCAAGCTGTCCATCATGCTGGGGGCCATCGCCGCGGCGACCGCTCCGGCGCAGACGATCATGGTGATCAAGCAGTACAATGCCAGAGGCCCGCTGACTTCCATGCTCATGAGCGTGGTGGCTCTCGACGACGCGACGGCCCTGATCGGATTCGGGATCGCGGGCACGATCGTCCGCTCCCTGACCTCCGTTTCAGACACGCCGGTCATCCTTTCGATCCTTGAGCCGTTTTACGAGATCCTCGTTTCGTTCATCCTCGGCGCCGTCATGAGCATCCTGATGAAATGGGTCTTCCGCTGGTTCAAGAAGCCGTCCAACCGGATCTCCATCATCCTGGCCGCCCTCCTCGGCACCTACTGGCTGGCCGACCTCGTCAAGGGCTCGCCGCTGCTGGCCTGCATGACGCTGGGCGGAGTCCTTGTCAATATCTTCGACGATATCGACAGTGTGATGAAGGTGACCGATTCGTTCACGCCGCCGATCCTGATGCTGTTTTTCGTCATTTCCGGCGCAGGATTCGACATCGGCGCGCTTGCCGGGATCGGAGTCATCGGTGTCGTCTATGTCATCGCGCGCGTGATGGGCAAATGGGCCGGCGCATGGCTCGGCGGGACCGCGACGAAGCAGGAGAAAAAAATCAGCCGGTACCTCGGGCCGACCCTCATGCCTCAGGCCGGCGTCGCCCTGGGGCTGACCGTCGTGGCCGGCAAGCTGGTCCCGGATTATGCCGCGGACATCCGCGTGATCATCCTGTGCTCGACCTTCATCTATTCCCTCATCGGACCGATCGCGGCGAAGTTCGCGCTCGAAAAGGCCGGGGAAATCACCCATTCCGCCCGAACAGCAGCCACAGGACAACGAAAAGCGCGATAGCCCAGACGGCAAGGACCGGCAGGGCGTAATACCATTTGCGGGGCTTTCCGCCCTTCCACAGGTCCGCGGACTCCCGGCGGCAATCCGCCAGGATGGCGGGCGGGATCAGCCGGACAGTCAGCGCGATCAGTGCGGGGAGCACGAGCAGATCGTCCAGATACCCCAGGACGGGGATGAAATCCGGGATCAGGTCGACGGGCGACAGCGCGTAGGCGACCGTGATCCCGGCGAGGAGCTTTGCCGCGGCCGGAGTCTCCTTTTTCCGCAGCGCGAGAAAGACGGCCGGGATATCCTGCCGAAGCCTTTTCGCCCGCTCTTTCAGATTCATGGCAGAACCTCTTCCTGCGCGCGTCTGCGGAAATGAGCAAAGGTTTCCGTAACGGCAAAATATGTGCCGAGCAGCATGACGGCAAGGGCGGTAAGGAACCAGGGCGTGATCGCCTCCCGCAGGACGGCCCAGGACACCAGCACGCCGATGAACGGCGCCGCGGCATAATACGCGCTTGTCCTTGCGGCGCCGAGGTCCCGCTGGGCCCGGATATAGAAGTAGATGCTGAGGCCGTAGGCGACGAAGCCCAGCAGAAGCGCGCAAAGGATATACACGGCGTCGCGGGCCCGCTCCCCCGTCGCCAGAGCGATCACAAGAGAACCGGTCCCGGCGCCGAATCCCTTGAGGACGACGACCCGGAGCGGATCCTTCAGGGAAAGCATGCGCGTGCAGTTGTTCTCCAGACCCCAGCTGACACACGCGAGAAGGACGAGTGCCGCGCCGGGAGAAAACCGGAAACTGCCGACATCCTCGATGGAAAGGATCAGGCTCGACAGGGTGATGAGTGTTATCGCGATCCCCATCCTGCCGCCGAATGTTTCTTTGAAGAAAAAAACGGCGATGAGCGATGTCGCGACGATTTCGAAATTGTTGAGCAGGGAAGTGCTTTCGGCGGAAGCCATGGTCAGGCCGAGCATCAGGAAAATCGGTGCGGCGATGTCCAGGACGATCATCCCGAGGATGAACGGCAGGTCCTTTCCCGTCATCTTCATCTCGGGCGGCCGGCTCCCGCGCAGGGACCGGTGCGCGCTCACCGCCGACATCCCCGTGCCGGCGCCGAGGTACAGCAGCGCGGCCATCAGGGTCGGCGGGATCTTCTGCAGCAGGATCTTGGAGACGGGCGAACTCAGGCCGTACAGCACGGCCGCGAGGATCGCCATCAGGATCGCCGCGGCGGGACGGGTCCCGTTGCTTTTCATTTTCATCGTGTTTCCTCCGGAACCGTTTTACCACGAATCCCGGCAGTTGTACAGCGGCACGGCGGATCGGATCCGGCGGCCCGGCCCGCGGGAGAAAGGTCAGCGGAAAAGGATGGGGTTACCGGAAAAGGACGGTATCGGCGAACGCATTCTGTTCGAGATAACCTGACGGGTCCAGGATCGTTTTGCCGCTGATCCGCAGGTTCTCGACGATGATGCCCGTGATCCGGTGGGATGCGTCGTAGCCCAGGAAACGGAGCGCGGCTCCGGGCGCGGCGGCCGTGATGTTCCGGAACGTGATGTCCCGGATATGCCCGGCCTCCACGGTAGAGGAAAACCGGTCCTTGATGATCATGCAGTTGAGAAGCGCCTGGGATTCCTGCTCGATCCGGATATTGTCAAACAGGACATCCGACACCGTGCCGTTGTCCCCGACGATGACGCACAGGCTCCCCAGTTCCTTTGTCCACGTCGCCGCGCTCCGCACAATGTCACAGTCGCGGAACGTGACCCCGTAAATGTCGGTTTTCGTTTCTCCCGCCACACTCAGGCAACGGACTTTATCGTTCCACACCATGCATTTTTCGACCAGGATATCCCTGCCGCCGACGGTCGGCGGATTTTGCATCGCCTTGACGCAGACCGCGTCGTCTCCCGTGCGGATCAGGCAATTGCGCACTTCGATCCCCTGGCTGCAGACGATATCGATGCCGTCGCTGTTTTCGCGGAACCCGAAGAGCCGGATGTTGTCGATCGTCACATTCGTGCAGCGGTCCATCGTCACCGTCCAGGAGCCGGATCCGACGAACGTGACCCCCTGCAGCAGCACCGAATCGCAGAAGGTCAGGGAAAGCGGGCCGCGCGCGTGCCAGTCGAGGCGGGAGGTGTCGATGATGCCGTTGCCGATGATCCGGATGTTCCGGACATCCCAGCCGGCGATCAGGCTGCGGTAATTCGGGACGCCCGCCCAGTCGGACTCCGTGATCGGCTTTTCGCTTGCACTCGGCGGCATCGCTTCCAGCACGGCCCCTGTTTCCAGGTATATGGTCTGGTCGCTCTTCAGGTTCAGCACTGAGATCTTGTGCAATCCTTTTTCATAGACCTTGACATTATCGCCTTCGGGCTTCGGGATTTCGGGGAAGCACGATATCATCAGCGGCGCGTTGAACGTCCCGTTGAGCCGCACGCACAGGTGGGCCGGACCGGATGGCGACAGCGTGATCCGGCTGCCATCCCGGGAAGAGGCGATGCCCATGGAGCGTGGCGAAACGGTATAGCTCCGGACGGTTTCGCGGAGTGCCAGCACGTCGATCGACATCCCTTCGCGATACGGCAGGTTTACGAAAGACAGGGGGCCGTTCGTGGCGACCGGAGTCGCCAGGACCGGATATACGACACCATCCGCGAGGACCGCCCAGTCTTCGGACAGAACGAGCCCTTCGATGCCGTTGATGCGGCCGCTGTACCCGTGCCGGGTGAAGGTGTCGTAGTCGGCGGCGTACCCGATCCAGGAAAAGAGGTCTGCCTGCCGTGGCTCGTCCGGCGTGGGGGACGGGCCGGAAAGGGATGATGGCCAGGCGGAGGATGATGGCCAGGCGGAGGATGATGACCAAGCAGAGGACGGGGAAAAGGACGACTGGAAAAGGGAAGATGGGATCGCGGAAGATGAGGCTGCGGAGGAGGGTGGGGTCATCGAAGATGGGTCGTAGGCGGATGATTCCGCTTGCGAGGATTCTTGGTCGGAAGAGAAACCGGAAACATCGGAGGACGGAACGGAGAGTTCCGATGAGGCAAGGGACGAATCCTGCATCGCGGTGCTTTCCGGATCCCGGACAGCAGGTGCGCAGGATGCTGCCGTAAAAACGAGCAGCAGCAGGGCAGACAATATGGGAAAAGATCTGGCCATACGCAACACCCACTCCTCGTGATTTTTGCCGATACCTTCATTATAGAAAAAGCGGTGTGAAGGACAATGAAGAAATGTTTCTATTCCGCGCAGAATTGTTGTAAATGGAAATGGGAATTTTCTGGATCGGCTGTGGAAAAGGAGAGATCTGCCGGTGTACAATGGTGGCAGGCGTTCCGGCCGGCAGGAGCGCGGACGGGAGGGAAGCATGGAAGGATCGGATATCCTGACGGAAAGACTGCGGATCACGATGTTGAATCCAGGTATGGCGGAGGATGTGTGCCGGAATTCTCTTGATGAAGACATGCGCCGTTTCGTCCCGGACGAAGTGTTCGAAACGCCCGGGGAAGCGCGCAGTGCGATCCTGCGGCTGATCGGCTGCTATACGGGCGGCGGACCGCTCGTGTATCCCGTCCTGCTCCACGGCGGAGAAAATATCGGGTATGTCCAGGCCGTCCCCATCGGCAGCGATTGGGAGATCGGCTACCATATCGCCGCCGGGCACACGGGAAACGGCTACGCGACCGAGGCGGTCCGGGCATTCCTGCCGCGGATCATGGACCGGCTGCGCATCGGCAGGATCTTCGGGATATGCCGCGCAGACAACAAGGCCTCCCGCGCGGTTCTGGAGAAATGCGGATTCGCGCTCGAATCCATCGGCCCGGGCAATTATAAAGGCGGCACGCACCGGATCTGCCGGTATGTCTTTCAACGGCAATGAATGGGGAAGCGGCTCCTTTTCCAGAATATCGTCTTAGAAATTCGAAAATGATTTTTATGTCTTGACAAACTCCCTAATATTCCCTATAATTCCTTATATACGACATAATAGGGAATAAAAGGGAGCTTTTCGGATGGAAGAGAAATACTATACCGTCGAACAGGTGGCCGGATGGATCGGACTGCACCCGAAGACCGTGCAGCGCTATATCCGCGAAGGCCGGCTCCGGGCGCAGAAGATCGGCAAGGCCTGGCGTGTGACAGGGCATGACCTGAGCACGTTCATGGAGGGCACGGAGCAAACCGCGCCCGCGGCGGCTTCGCCGGGGATGCAGGAGATCATCGGGACGGCATCTGCCGGCATCCGCGTGTCGGCCGTCATCGATATCCCGGTCCGGGACCGCGGCGAAGCCGTGCGGATCGTGAACTGGGTCACCGCCACGCTGCACTCGCGCCCTTCGGAATTCGGGTACACCTCCATGTCATCGCAGTTCATCGAACCGGATCACCTGGTTCGGATACTCCTGTGGGGGAGCCCGGCTCTCATGGAAGCCATCATGGGTTCCATCCGCGCGCTTCAGCCGGAAGGAGAGGGGGAAGAATCATGAAAGAGACGAATCCCGCCATTCAAGATCCCGCTTCCGTTTTCCGTTCGGAAGAAAGCCGCCGCCGCATCCTGGAACGCTATGACCGATTGCTCGCCGTGTTTGATTTCGCGTATCGGGAAAGGACCATTGAAACGTCCTTTGGCCCGACCTATGTCCTGGAAGCCGGCCCGGAAGATCCGCCGCCGCTGCTGCTTTTCCACGGCTCCTCCAGCAACAGCGCGTCCTGGTTTGCCGACATCCCGGAGCTGACCCGTCACTTCCATGTCTTCGCCGTGGACCTGATCGGCGACGCCGGCCACAGCGCGCAGACCCGCCCGGACATGAGGACGGACGCCCACGCGCTCTGGATCGGCGAGCTTTTCGCCGCTCTGGGGATCGGCAAGGCTTCGGTGATGGGAAACTCGCTCGGCGCCTGGATGTGCCTGAAGTTCGCGTCGGTTTTCCCGGAAAAGGTCGATCGCATGGTGTTACTCGCCGCTTCCGGTATCGCTCCGGTCCGGCTTTCGTTCGTCCTGCGCCTCATTCTGTACAGCCTCCGGGGCAAAAAGGGCGGCTGGGCAATCACGCGGATGGTGTTCGGGAATGACGAGATCCCGCAGGAAGTCCTTGATTTTATCGGGATCATCTCGGAAAATTATTTTCCATATACCGGGGAGATCCCCGTCCTGACCGACGCGCAGATGGCACGGCTGACGATGCCGGTCCTGTACATCGGCGGAGAAGACGACCGCCTGACGAATGTGCCGAAGTGCGCACGCAGGCTCCGGAAAATCCTCCCGGCCGCGTCGGTCTGCGTGCTTCCCGGGAGGGGGCATGTCCTATTCAACGTGCTGGACCGCGTGATCCCGTTCCTTCGGGGAGAGGCGTAGAGCCTGGAACGACGGACGGATACCGGCGAAAGACGATTTTCGACTTGTTCACCGCGAGACAGCCGGTACCGTGCATTTTGCGAAATACCGGATAGACTGATAGGGTCACATTTTAGTTTAATTCAAGCCATGGTTGTAAAATATTTTACAACCATAAATTTCGTGCAATTCGGATGCTTGACGGTGTGATATAATTCAATTTAACGACAGTTACGCTTTTAATCCCTATTATTATGTATTTGTAATTCTATCATCGAAAATCAAGGAAATTTACGTAATGATGTTTGCAGCTCATATCAGCGATGATAACCGAATACAAAGTGTAAAGACACATTTGCTTGAAACAGCTGAAATGGCGCAATTATTTGCACGTCCCTTTTGTAATGGAAAAGCTGCTTATTTATGCGGATTGATGCATGATATCGGTAAATATTCGGATGATTTCCAAAAGCGGATTACCGGGTTATGTAAAAAGCCTGTGGATCACTCTACCGCCGGAGCAAAAGAACTTGTCAGAAAATTACATGGAGGTATCGGTATACTGCTGGCATATTGCGTTGCAGGTCATCATACCGGTTTGCCGGATGGCGGCAGCCTTTCTGATACGGAAGATGACTCAACGTTACAAGGGCGATTGAAGAGGATGCCGGCTCAATACTCCGTCTATGAAGAAGATATTGTTGTTTCAAGGCCTGTAATACAACTAAAACCCTTGGGGAACAAAGGTTTTTCACTTGCGTTTTATCTGCGGATGCTGTTTTCCTGCCTTGTGGATGCTGATTTTCTCAATACGGAACATTTTATGAAAGGTCAACAGCGAAGTACGATATCTGACACCTTGGATATGATGATTGAAAAACTGGATATGAAACTAAAGCAGTTTACGAATCCTCTTACCGAAATTAACATGAAAAGAACGGAGATTCTCAACAGTTGTATAAAAAATGCAGGATGTAGCCGAGGCCTTTACACATTGACAGTCCCTACAGGTGGAGGTAAAACACTCTCTTCATTGGCTTTTGCTTTAAAACATGCCAGATATCATGACATGCGGCATGTTATTTATGTTATTCCATACAATTCAATCATCGAGCAGAATGCTGGTGAATTTCGGAAAGTGCTTGGTGACCAGAATGTTCTTGAACACCATTCCGGCATTCATTACGATACGGAAAATGATGAATATAACCCTTGGCTTCTTGCTACTGAAAACTGGGACATGCCAGTCATTGTTACAACGTCCGTTCAATTTTTTGAATCTCTCTTTGCTCACAGGACTTCGAAATGCAGAAAATTACATAACATCACGGACAGCGTGATCATTTTCGATGAAGCTCAGC
>CAZDPQ010000013.1:0-35325 GCA_964507305.1 uncultured Oscillospiraceae bacterium | reverse complement strand
TGCTGCAGCGCCTGGTGATGCCGAAATATGTTTCCGGCATCGTCGAAGGGTCGCTGATCGAAGAATACTACCGGGAGCCGGCAGGCCATGACGTCGTTTTCATCGGCGACTGCGAAGTGTACGAAAGCTTTTCGCCCGTGAAGCTGTGGAATGAGTACGGGATCAGCAGCTATATCCGCGGCAGCGCGCAGCAGCTGATCTGGCAGTCCTACTATCTTCTCGCGGAGACGCTGAAATACGAGAAGCCCCGGGCAGTGGTCTTCAATGTGCTTTCGATGAAGTACGATGAGCCGCAGAAGGAAGCCTACAACCGGATGACGCTCGACGGGATGCGGATGTCGGGATACAAGATCGGCTCGATCCGCGCCTCCATGCTGCCCGGCGAGAGCCTGACCGACTACCTGTTCCCGATCCTGCGCTTCCACTCCCGGTGGAGCGAGCTGACCGCGGACGATTTCCGGTATCTGTTCCGCAAGCCGCAGCTGTTCCACAACGGATATTACATGAGGGTGGACGTCAAGCCCGTCACGACGATCCCGCCTGTTAAAAAGCTTCCGGACTACCGGTTCGGAGACAACGCGTACCATTACCTGGACCTGATGACGGAACTGTGCCGGGAGCAGGGGGTGGAACTGATCCTCATCAAGGTGCCGACGATCTACCCGCACTGGTATGACGAATGGGACGCCCAGATGGCGGAGTATGCCGCCGCGCACGGGCTGCGGTACATCAATTACCTCGGCCTGATCGGGGAGACCGGGATCGATTACGGCACCGACACGTACGACGCGGGGCTCCATATGAATCTTTCGGGAGCGGAGAAGCTGTCGGATCATCTCGGCCGGATCCTGCGTGACGATTGCGGGGTCCCCGACCGCAGGGGCGATCCCGCGCTCGATGCCCGCTGGCGGGAGAAGACCGCGTTTTATGACGATATGAAAGCCGCGCAGGCGGCGGAGATCGAACGATACGGCTATCTGAAAAGCGTAGGCGTCAGAGAGCCTGAAGATCAGGGGGAAAAGGGAAAATGAAACATCTGGCTGTTATCTGCATGATCGGAGTCATCCTGCTGGCAGGGTGTGCGGGGCCTTCCGGCGATCCGTCCGCCGCATCGGGGACAGGTTCGTCCGGGGAGACGCAGGGCTACCGGTTCAAGGCTTCCGGGGTCGAGATCGCCATGCACGGAGACGCTGCTCCCGTGCTGGAGGCGCTCGGCGAGCCCAAGGAATATTTCGAGGCTCCGAGCTGCGCTTTCCAGGGCGTGGAGAAGACCTATGTCTACCCGAGCTTCTCGGTATACACCTATGAGCTGGACGGGTCCGACCATATCGCTTCCGTCGTCCTGATGGACGACAGCGTGTCGACCGAAGAGGGCGTCTCGATCGGCGACACGGCCGAAAAAGTCGCATCCGTATACGGAGAGGGCTACACGGCATCCACAGGACTGTATTCCTACAGCCGCGGGACGATGAAGCTCAACTTCATCCTCGAAGGGGATGCCGTGACCTCGATCGAATACGTCGCGCTGGCAGGCGGCTGATCCCGCCTGTCAGGACGCCTTGCCGGCGGCATCCGCCGCCGGAGACGCCGCCCGGGACGCCGCCGGGAGCCTGACCTTGAAGCGCTTGAGACGCAGGGCATTGGACACCACCGAGACGGAGCTCAGGGCCATGGCCGCTCCGGCAAAGACCGGATTGAGCAAAGGGCCGCCAAGGGCGTACACGATGCCTGCCGCAAGCGGGATCCCGGCCAGATTGTAGATGAAGGCCCAGAACAGGTTCTGGCGGATGTTCCGGATCGTCGCGCGGCTGAGCGCGACCGCCGCGGCCACGCCTTCGGGATCTCCGCGCATCAGCACGACATCGGCCGACTCCACGGCTACGTCGGTGCCGGTCCCGATGGCGATCCCGACATCCGCCTGGACCAGGGCCGGCGCGTCGTTGATGCCGTCGCCGACCATCGCCACGCGGCGCCCCGCGTCCTGCAGCTTTTTCACTTCGCCGGCCTTGTCGCCCGGCAGGACCTCCGCAAGAACATCGGCGATCCCGACTTTCTCCGCGATCGTCCGGGCAGTCACCGCGTGATCGCCGGTCAGCATGTAGACCCGGATGCCCATGGCGCGCAGGCCTGCCACCGCGGAAGCGGCGGACGGCCGAACCGTGTCGGCGGCCGCCATCAAGGCTGCCAGTCGGCCGTCGACGGCCACATGGATCAGCGATTTGCCGGAAGCGGACAGGGCGGCCGCATCGGCGGCGGCCGGCGAAAGGTCGATGCCGGAATCCGCCATGAGACGCTCATTGCCCGCCAGGACGCGATGCCCGCCGACAGTCGCGTCAATGCCGCGGCCCGGAACCGCCCGGAACTCCTCCGGAGCCGTCGGCTGCAAGCCCTTCGCGAGCGCGCGGCCGACGACGGCCGCCGCGGCCGGATGCTCCGAGCCACGCTCCGCGGAAGCCGCAAGCAGCAGGATCCCGTCCTCGCTCCAGGAGCCGTAGGAGATCAGGTCGGTGAGCGAAGGACGGCCTTCGGTGATCGTGCCGGTCTTGTCAAAAACAGCCGTATCGACCGAATGCAGCGTCTCGAGCGCTTCGCCGCTTTTGAAAAGGATCCCGAGGCCGGCGCCCCTGCCGGTCCCGACCATGACCGCCGTAGGAGTGGCGAGCCCGAGCGCGCAGGGGCAGGCGATCACCAGGACCGTCACGAAAATATTCAGCACGAAATTGAAATCGATCCCCGAACCGGGCCCGCGGAAATAGCCCGCGGCCGCCCAGACAAGAGCCGCAGCAAAGGCGATGACCAGCACGACCGGAACGAAATAGCCGGAAATCACATCGGCCATCCGGGCGATCGGCGCCTTGCGGCCCTGCGCGTCCTCGATCAGCCGGATGATGCCGGACAGAGCCGTGTCCGCTCCCACGCGCGCAGTCCTGAACTGCAGAAGGCCTTCCTTGTTGATGCTGCCGCCCGTCACCTCCGCGCCCGGCCCTTTTTCGACCGGCATGCTTTCGCCGGTCAGCATCGACTCGTCCACCGCCGACAGCCCTTCCGTGACGATCCCGTCGACCGGGATCCGCGCGCCGGGCCGCACGAGCACGATGTCGCCGACGGTGACCTCGTCCAGAGGCACCTCGATCTCACGCCCGTCCTTGAGCAGGACCGCCGTATCGGGCCGCAGCCCCGTCAGCGCGCGCACGGCCTCCGATGTCTTGCTTTTGCTCACCGCCTCGAGATATTTGCCGAGCATGACGAGGGTAACCACCACGGCGGCCGACTCAAAATACAGGTACTGCACGAAACCGGTGCTTCCCAGGGCGATCATCGCCGTGGCGTAGACCCCGTATAGAAACGCGCTCCCCGTGCCGATCGCGACCAGGGTGTCCATGTTCGGGGCGCCCTTGAACAGCGCCCGGAACCCGACCGTGTAGAACCGCCCGCCGGCCGCCAGGACCGGGAGCGACAGCAGGAACTGGACCAGCGCGAACCGGAACGGAAATTCATGGGCGTTCAGGAAAGCCGGCACGGGCAGGCGGACGGATGGGAACATGTGGGACATCGCCAGATAGAGGACCGGCAGCGCGAATACGGCGGCGATGACCAACCGGAGCCTCATGCCCGCCAGGCTGCGAAGCTCCTTTTTCACCTCCTCGCCGGCCGGGGCATCCCGCTCGATCTCCTCCGGGACATAGCCGATGCCGGAAATCGCCGACTTGATCTCGGCAAGCTTGATCTGTGCGGGATCATATTCGAAATGGGCCCTGTTGGTCGCGAGGTTGACGGAAGCCGACCGGACACCGCCGAGCTTCCCCAGCGTCCGTTCGACGGCCGCGGAGCATGAAGCGCAGCTCATGCCTCCGACCGCAAGCTCATAATCTCTGTATTGTTCTTCTGCCATAGGGCATCCCCTCCTTTGCTCCGTTCACTATAGCATGAACGGCGCAGGAGAACCGATACGAGCGTTACGGTTCCGGGACGCCGGAAGGACCGCGGAGCTTCTCCTGCGCGGCGGGACGGTCGATTTTCAGGATCTTCGCAAGACCGTACAGGATCAGGATCAGGAGAAAATAGCTGACGCATGCCGCCGCGGCGTACAGGTACCGGCTGACCGCATACAGCTGCGAGAAAACCGGAAATTCGAACGGCGGGTCGTTGATGTAGAAAAAATTCATCGTGACGGCGCTGTCGCTGAAGAGGCCGTTGAAGAGGAACGAAAGCGCCAGAACGGGCACCAGGAGGGCGCAGGCTGCCGCCAGGCCGCGCCGGTCCGCCCGGACACCGCGGACCGCGACCAGGTAGGCCGCGTTGAACAGGATCAGCCCGTGGATGATGAAATAGGCGTAGAACCGGAACCGGTCGTACCCGTGGCTGATATCCGCGAACAGAAACGAAAAAAAGGCGCCGTAGCAGTAAAAATACGCGATTTTCGAGAGGATGCCGCTGCGGGTGATCATGGCGAGGCTGCTGATGTAGAGCGTGAGTCCGCAGAGCGTGGTGGGGTAGATCAGGCGCCAATCCGTTTCCCCGCCGTAGTAATGCCAGAAATACTGGGTGAATTCCACCGCGAGGCCGAACGCGCCGATGCAGGCCCCGAGGAGCCGTTCATGCTTCAGGCTTCGGATCCTTTTCGCGAACACGATCACGAACGCGATCGGGAGCACGGCGAAAAGAATGGATGCGAGCAGATGGACACCGGACCAGAGGTGGAATTCCGTACCGTAATCACGAAGAAGGAAAAAAGACCGGAGATGATCGGAAATCATGGTGAAATCCTCCTGTTTCTCTCATTATGAGGGCTCCGGCGCGGCCTGTAAAGCCCGGCGTTTTGCTTTGACCATCAAATATTTTGACATCCCCGGCCGGTTGATACTATAATGAGACCGGAACGAACGGACGGCACGGCTGCCGTCCGTTCGGACCGCACTTCGCAGCCCGGAAGGCAGGGGGTGCCCACGATGTCCGACGACCTTGGCGGCGGAAACCGGTCCCCGAAGGACGGGGAGACCGCAGGAAAACATCCGCGGCAATGGCGGGAGCCGATGCTGTTCCGGATGTTCCGGTGGTACATGTATTTTCTGGTGGCGGTGCCGATCCTGACGGCTGTCAACCATCTTTTTCTCGGCCTGCACATTGAGGAAAAGGAAGAGATCACGGGGATCCGCAGCGGGATCGTGGTCTGCAACCACATCCACCCGCTCGACGCGACGATGGTCGCCTGCGGCTTCGTGCCCCATCGCCTGAATATCGCGGCGCTCAACAAGAATATGGAAAAACGGATCGCCGGCAAGATCGTCACGCTCTTCGGCACGGCGGTCGGCGAAAATTTCAGCGGACACAAGCAATTCCTCGAAAACACGACGGAACGCCTGATCGCCGGTGAATGGTTCCTGATTTTCCCGGAAGGGGAAATGATTATGTATGATACGACCCTGAGGCCGTTCCGGAACGGAGCGTTCCTGATCGCCTCCAGGTCCGGCGTGCCGGTGATCCCGATGGTGCTGGCCCTCCGCCCGGTGAGCGGCCTGCGTGCGCTGATCCGGCGGAAGCCCCTGTTCACGCTGCGGATCGGCACGCCCCTGTGGCCGGATGCGCGGCTGGATGAAAAGCAGAATGTCGAGTATCTCCGGAACACGGCGTTCAGCCGCATGTCGGACATGCTCGGCGACGAGGGCGGACGGTACGAGACGGCGTTCGGCGAAAACGCCGCGGAAGCCGGGATGCACAGGACCTGACGAAGACCGCCCGGCGCCCGCCTTCACAGCTGATGACGACGATCCTTGCCTCTTCAGCGGACGGCGTCCAGCGCCTGCCCCAGATCCTCCAGAATGTCATCGATGTGTTCGGTGCCGATGGACAGCCGGATCGTATTCGGCCGGATGTCCGCCAGTGCAAGCTCTTCGGGCGTCATCTGCGAATGGGTCGTGGAAGCCGGATGGATCACGAGGGATTTGACATCCGCGACATTGGCCAGCAGAGAGAACAGATGAAGCCTGTCGATGAACCGCTTCGCCGTATCGGCGCCGCCCCGGATCTCAAAGGTGAAGATCGACGCGGCCCCGTCCGGGAAATACCGGAGGTAGAGGCTGTGGCTCGGATGGCCGGGCAGGGAGGGGTGGTTGACGGATTCGACCATGTCATGCCCCGCAAGGAATCCCGCGGCTGCGAGTGCGTTCTTCACGTGCCGTTCGACCCGAAGCGACAATGTCTCGAGCCCCTGCAGGAACAGGAATGAATGGAACGGGCTGAGCACGGCGCCCATGTCGCGCATGAGGGTGGTCCGGATCTTGGCGGCAAACGCCGCCGTGCCCGCGGCCTGCGTGAAGACCAGGCCGTGGTAGCTGGGGTTCGGCCTCGACAGGCAGGGGAATTTGTCATTCGCCGCCCAGTCGAACCGCCCCGAGTCGACGATGACGCCTCCGAGCGATGTGCCGTGGCCGCCGATGAATTTCGTCGCGGAGTGGACGACGACGTCCGCTCCGTGTTCGATCGGCCTGAACAGGTAAGGGGTGGCGAACGTATTGTCCGTGATCAGGGGCACGCCCGCTTCATGGGCGATCTGCGCGATCCGGTCGACATCGTCGATCGACGCATTCGGATTGCCGATCGATTCGATGAAAAAGGCCTTGGTCTCCGGACGGAGTGCGCGCCGGAAATTCTCGGGATCCAGCCCGTCCACGAACGTCGTGCTGATCCCGTAATCCGGCAGAGTGTTGGCGAACAGATTGTACGATCCGCCGTAGATCCGCTTATCCGACACGATATGGTCTCCCGCGGACGCGATGTTCATGACCGCGTACGTCACCGCGGCCGCTCCCGACGAGGTCGCCAGCGCGGCGGCGCCTCCCTCGAGCGCGGCGATCCGCTTCTCGAAGATATCCGTCGTGGGATTCATGAGCCGTGTATAAATATTGCCATCCTTCGAGAGATTGAACCGGTCCGCGGCGTCTTCGCAATTGTCGAAGACATACGAAGCGGTCTGGTAGATCGGGACCGCCCGCGCTCCCGTGGCGCTGTCCGGCGACTCCTGCCCGGCGTGGACCTGCAGTGTTTCGAAGCGGTACCTGTTTTCCATAATGATCCTCCGTGTTTCTTCAGACTCCGATCGGAGGCGTACGGACCCGAAGGGCCCGCGCCTTGTGTCAGATCACATAATCCGGCGGGCGTTTGGCTCTCCGGATGTCGGCCAGGTCGGCGAGCGTGACGCTGTCGACATATTCGTTGATCGTCTTGTAAAGACCCGCCCAGAAATCCACGGTCGGGCAATACCCCGCGCGGCTGCACTCGTTGACCTCGTCCGCCAGGCATCCGACCGGCGCGAGGTCGCCTTCCGCCGCCCGGATGACCGTTCCGGCGGTGTACTCCGCGGCGTCCTTCGCGAGCATGTAGCCGCCCGCCGGGCCGCGCAGGCTCCGGATCAGGCCGGCTTTGCCGAGGATGGTCACGATCTGCTCGAGATACTTGAGCGAGATCCCCTCGCGCAGGGAAATGTCCTTCAATGTGACATACCGCCCGCCGGCGCCGAATTCGGCCAGATCGACCATCATGCGCAGGGCATAGCGTCCCCGGGTCGATATCTTCATTTCAGCACCCCTTTGCATTCAAAAGTGATGTTATTATACTACAAGAATACTATGAAATCAAATCGATTATTTCATGGCTCATTCCGTGGTCTTGCCGCGGATCATTCCGTGGAGCCCGCCCCGTTCTCCGACGCGTGGTTCCGCACGGTGAAGATCTCGCCACGCCAGTTGCGGAATTTCGCGCAGTCCCGTCCGATGTAGAGCAGGTAGTTCGGCAGGATCGGCGTTTTCCCCAGGCCTCCCGGGCCGTTCACGATGTACGCAGGGATGGCCAGACCCGAGGTGCGGCCCCTCAGGGATTCCATGATCTCGAGACCCTCTTCGACGCTGACCCAGAAATGGGCGGTCCCTTTCACCGTTTTCGGGTGGAAAATGTAGTACGGCTTCACCCGCATTTTCAGCAGCTCCTGATTGAGCCTGCGCACGACGAATTTATCGTTGTTGACGCGATTCAGAAGGACCATCTGGTTGCCGAGCGGGATCCCCGCGTCCGCGAGCATTGCGCAGGCTTTCACGGATTCCGGAGTGATCTCGGAAGGGCTGTTGAAATGCGTATTGACATAGACCGGATGGTATTTTTTCAAAATCGCGGTCAGCTCCGGCGTGATCCGCTGCGGCAGGGTCACGGGTGTCCTGGTGCCCAGGCGGATGATCTCCACGTGGCGGATCTCCCGCAGCTCGCGCAGAAGCCGGTCGAGCATGGAATCGGACAGAAGGAAGGCGTCCCCGCCCGTGATGAGCACATCGCGGATCTCGGGATTCCGACGGACATAATCGACCGCCCGGAGAATCGTCTCCATCGGCGAATGGCGATCCGTCTCGCCGATCATCCTGCGGCGCTGGCAGAACCTGCAGTACATCCCGCACTGATTGGTGACCTTGATGATGAGCCGGTCGGGGTACCGGCGTGTGACCAGCTCCTCCGGCGTCCAGCCTTCTTCGTCCATGGGGTCGAGCGTCCCGCCGCCGCTCAGTTCGCGGACCGACGGGACCGACTGGGCTTTGACCGGGCAATCCGGATCATCCGGGTCGATCAGGGACAGATAATACGGCGAAACGGCATAGCGATAGGTCTCGCCGACCTGCCGGATCCGGAGGACTTCATCTTCCGGGAGTCCGAGGATCTTCCCGATCGCGTCCGCGTCTGTAAACCGGTTCCGAAGCTGCCACCGGTAATCCTCCCAGTCCGATTCCGTCGCGTTCAGAAACTGCAGGATCTTCGCCTTCTGACGCAGGATCTTCGCCGGATCCTCCAGACCGATCCGGATGCTTCCCCGGACCGCCTCATAATCCGCGATCTCCCTTTTCAGCCTGTCGAACCGCCCGTCCGCACCCCGCGGACGCCCGGCATCCGATCCATCCCCGCGGACCGCTCTCCGCGGCGCCTCCGCCATCCTGTCCGGGGCGACCCGGACTTTTTCCGCCATATTCTTCATAACCATCCCTCCTGTCTCTCATAGCAGGGAAGTCCGCAAAAAAAGCGGGCTCCCGATGCTGACAAGGGGAAACCCGCTTTAAAAAAGACGACAAAAAAATGAAGTTCCTTCTCAAAGCTTCCGGAGTTAGCTGTCGGATTCGGGCCAAAGGAACAGCCCTACGGCGTTTCCGGGAACATGTCCGTCCGCGGACAGGATCCCTGCGGTGCCGATTCACCCCACGAAATTGGTTCCCCCGTATCCCGCCCGTACCGCGGGCAGGAATTCAGCATGCGATATTCGGTTGTGCCCTTATTGTAGCACAGCCGGCACGGACGGGTCAAACGGGACGGAGTTCCGTGTCATGCCTGCTTGTACTTTTTCTCCAGCCACCCCATGAAAAGCCCGAGTGCCAGCCCGGCGGCGAACAGCCCCGCGCTGACCGCGATCACGCCGGCGGAAGCCCCGCTGTAATCCGTGGGCGCGATGACCGCGGTCGAGGCGATCACGACGCCGAGGATGAAATGAAACACCGATGCATATGCCTTCCGGAGGATCAGGCTCATCAGCCTGGCGAAAAGAATGACGCACAGAACGGCGCCGATGCCGAGGGGAAGGATCACGTGGAAATCCAGATCCTTGATCCCGGCCGTCATCGGTTCATACATATGGAAATACATCAGGAAATTCGAAGGACTCAGCCCCGGTACGATCATCCCGAGCGCGAAAATGGCACCGGCCATGATCCAGGTCCATACATTCAGCGGCATATCCACATTCAGGTACTGGCGCGCAGACCACAATCCGGCAAACCCGATCGCCGCCGTCACCGCCGTCAGGACCAGATGACGCGGCCGGCGCCCTTCCTTGCCGGCCTCCTTGTACAAAGAGGGGATCGTCCCGACGATGCAGCCGATAAAGCACCAGAGGACCTGGATCTCCGCGGTATTGAGAAAATAGTCGAGCGGGTAGGCCAGGACAAAAATGCCGAACAGCGCGCCGAAGGCAACCGGCAGGAAAAACAGGACATTCCGCGTAAAGTCCCTGCGGATGTCCGCCAGGAAAGCAATGATCCTCTCGTAGATCCCGAACACCGCGGCGAGTGCCCCGCCGCTGACTCCCGGAAGAATGGCTCCCGTTCCGATGAACATCCCCTTGACGAACCGGATGATCCAATTTGCCGCCTGCCTGATCCGCATGATTTTTTCCTCTTATTCCATCGATTTTTGTATCTGTGAAAACAGGTAGACCCGCTCCGGGCGAGCCGGCCTGCTTCATCCTGCCCTGCGGGACGCGCCCGCTACCGCTTGCCGCGGCTGAACTCGCCCAGGACTTCCCGGATGTCCGACATGACGATGAAAGCTTTCGGGTCCTTCTGCTTGACTAGTGCCTTGAGCCGGGGGATCTGCGTCCGCTCGATCACGCAGAACAGGACTTTCTTGCCTGTGCGGGTGTACATGCCGGTCCCTTCGAGCGCCGTGACGCCGCGGTCGAGGTCCGTGAGGATGATCTCCGCCAGCTCTTCCGGCCTGTTGGATATGATGTAGACTGCTTTGGCGAAATTGACGCCTTCGAGGATCGAGTCGATGATCTTGGATGAAATGTAGATCGAGACGATCGCGTACAATGCCAGGAGAAGGCTGCGGAAAGCGATCCCGGCGGACAAGACCACCAGTCCGTCCAGGGAGAGGAGAAGCTGCCCGATCGTCGCGTTCGGAAGAACCTTGTGCAGGAGCGCCGCTCCGATGTCGGAGCCGCCTGTCGTACCGCCTGTCCGGAAAACGAGACCGGTGCCGGCGCCGAGCAGCACGCCGCCGAATACGCAGAACAAAAGCAGGTCCGTGGCGCCGTTTCGGCTCCCGGAGCCGACCAGGTACTGCTGCGCGAACTGATCGGTGTAAGGCTCCATGATGTCGGTAAAAGCGGAAAGCAGAACGATGCTCACCGCGGACTTGAACATGAACATCTTCCCCAGAAATCTCAGCCCTGCGATAAACAGCGGGATGTTGAGAGCGAGGATCACGGCCCCGACGGAGATCCGCCCGGCGGACAGGTGGTAGACGATCGTCGCCACGCCGGTGACGCCGCCGCTGGCGATCTTGTTCGGCACGAGGAAAATATCCAGCGCAAGCGCGACAAGCGCGCTGCCCGCCGTAATCAGCGAGAAGTCCTTGATGATGGCATAGATCCTGCGTCTGCGGGTCGTCATGGCCGTATCTCCGGATGAAAATGGATCCGCCGCCCGGGCGGCGCCGTCTCCTATTGTACCACAAGAAATCGGCTCTTTACACACTGTTTGCAGCCGCCCGGAAGGTGCCGGGTGAACGGGCATCCATACGCATAATGTGATAATATTTACATCTGCATCAGCTTCACACATTTTCTGCTATATCGAAAATCCCGATTCTCCGACAGGGTTCAGACCCGGTTTCCCCTCAACTTTATAAAAAGTTTTGTCTATTTGTCGGAAAAGCCGGCCGGATCACCGGCAAAATGTCGAATCGTTCAATGGTTGAATGAAACCGGCGGTAGCCTGCAGCGATTTTTCGAGAGAGAAAAGCTCCATTTTTGGAAAAAGGGTAGCACAAATTTTCCATATCCAGAATTTGTGCAAAATAGACATAAAAATGTGAATATTCAAGGGCAAACCTATTTGACCGGCATAAACCACAATGGTAATATGTATTTATTCGATGCTAGCATTTCGCATATATCTTTCGTGGTCCTTGACATCACGTCCGGAGCAACTGCCGCTCGAAATTTAGAAAAGAACGTCCGAACGTACCCTTCCCGTCAGAAGGGTCTGCTCCCGCGTTCCCTGCCGATGGTGATCACCGGGATCAATCGTTATAATTATGAATCCGTTTCGGTAGAATGGTAGAAAGGATGAATGTACATGAAATTTAAAAAAGTATTTCCGGTCATTCTGGCATTCGCTTTTATTCTGAATTTTGCTTTCTGCGACACCGGCTTCGCGGTCGGAACACCCGATACGAAAGTCGGGATATGGTATAACACCTGGTATGCGAAAACCATAACGCAGCGATGGACTCAGGGACACGGGTCCGGCTCTGCGAACCAGCTGATGGGGGATGTCAACGGCGATGGGAAAGATGACGCGGTCGCGTTCTTCTCAAACGGCGATTGGTATGTTGCGCTGTCAACCGGTACATCATTCGGGGGCAATACAAGATGGACCCAGGGCCACGGTTACGGCTCGTCCGCCCAGTTTCTGGCAGACGTGAACAACGATGGCAAAGCCGACGCGGTGGTGTACTTTTCGAACGGAGACTGGTATGTCGCGCTGTCCACCGGCACTTCATTCGGGAACTACAGCCGATGGATCCAGGGACACGGCTACGGTTCAGTCAAGCAGCTGATGGATGATGTGACCGGGGATGGCCGGGATGACGCGGTCGTCTTCTTCTCCAACGGCGACTGGTATGCGGCTCCATCGACCGGGACCGCCTTCGGGTCCGCCTCCCGGTGGATCCAGGGCCACGGCTCGGGTTCCGCGAATCAGCTGCTGGGAGATGTGACCGGCGACGGCAAGGCTGATGCCGTGGTGTTTTTCAGCGATGCAGGTTCATGGTATGTCGCGCCTTCGACCGGTTCGGCATTCAGCGGGGCATCCCAGTGGAAAACGGGCTTCGGGGCCGGATCTTCTGTCCAGCTGCTGAGCGACACCGGCGACAACAGGCTGGATGCGGCCTATGTCTCGGGCGGCTACTGGTATGTTGCCGAATCATCGGGATCCGGTTTCAATTCCTCCATTACTTTGCAGGGAAATTTCCGCGGGACCTATGCGGAAACGTCAGCCAAACAGTTCTGGTCCAACCCGCAGGGCCTGGCGAACGGCGAAAGAGAGGCCTGCGCGTTTTTCAGCAACGGGGAGTGGCAAGTCCGGCAGAACGGATTCAATCGCTTCAACACCTGGGAAGCATGGAACATAAGCTACATCCCGTATACCCAGGGCGTCTACAACACATATGACAGCGGGGACACGGCAGTCATCGATGACCACCTTGCCACGATGGCGGATGCGCAGATCGATTTCCTGCTGTTTGACGCAACAAACTATATCTATACGGATAACGGGTATATATTCGACCGCTCCAAGGACGTTGCGGAAAGGATCCGCATATGGAACAGCAACGCAGCCAACCGGGATGTCAAGTACGCGCTTGCGATCGGGAAGATCCAGTTTGACAGCGATCCGGCCTCCCTGGAATATGAGGCGGGTGAAGTCTGGACCCAATTCGTCAATACCGTCGATGGCGGAACGGACAACTATTTCTATAAGGATGGGAAACCTTTGCTTGTGACCTACTGCTCCCCCACCCAGGAAAGCATCTGGAAGGCTTATACCGGCGACAAGACCAACTCGAACCATTTCACCTGTGAATGGGCGCACAGCCCCGCGGAAGCAGGAACATACGGCTGGGAAGCCAGAAACGGCTCCATCGACGACAATGAGGTCATGCTGGTGATGCCGGGATGGAACAATCATCAGGGAGCGACCCCGGTGTCCAGGGCGTACGGCGATTTCTACCAGGCCTATTGCTGGGATAGGGTGATAAGGAAGAATCCCAGGCCGGAAATCGTCATGATCAGCTCATTCAATGATTACGGCGAGGATACGGCCGTAGCCGTCACGGATACACAGTATCTGCCTCCGACACATGAAAAATGGTATAACGAAAGCGGCGTCATTGACAACACCATGTACTGGCTGATGACCAAGGACTATATCAAGCAGATGAAGGGCTATACGGCTTCCGTGGATTTCAGCTCAACGCAGGGAATGTACCAATGGTACTACCAGCAGTGGAACGGAAGCACGTACTCGAATATGTCCTGGATATCCGGAAGCGGCTGGTGGAAAGGGGACCAGGCCTATTGCCTCGTGATGGGCAACAGGCAGCATCCTGACACGAACGCTTCCGTAAGAAAGTGGGTGGCCCCCTCCTCCGGAACCGTTTCCATCAAAGGAAACGCCAGAAAAGAATCCTCCGGCGGAGATGGCGTCACGGTCAAAATCATGAAAAACAGCTCGGTCATCTGGGGGCCTTACGATATCGCCTATAACGACCTGACAGGGATCAGCCACCAGTTCTCCGTCAGTGTAAGCACAGGTGATGCAATCTACTTCATTGTCGATAAGAAAGGCAACAACTCCAGCGACACAACACTCTGGGATCCCAGTGTCTATTATTGATCGATCCCGGTAAACCGCACAGCGAAGCAGCGGCAGAGCAGCCTTCCTGCTGTTCTGCCGCTGCAGGCCGAACCGGATGATCCGGTTCATGATCGATTTCAAGAAAACGCGGTCCGGGTGGACGAATCGCGGATGATGAAAACCGTTATTGAAATTTCAATGAAAGAATGCTACATTCGGACGAGAAAGCAGAATGGCAGGGGGGATGTTTCTATGGAATACGAGTCCGTTTCCGATTGCAGGCGGATCGCTGCGGAGCTTGCCGCGAATTGCTATGCCGTGGAGGTCCCGGGGATCGGCATTACAGGTGCCGATCGGGACCGTTTTGAGAAGGAAATCCTTTTTCCGATCCCGGAAAAAACGGATTTCACGGTGTATGCAGCCGATTATGGCGTCGTCGCGGGCAGCAGTCAGGATATGCGCCTCAAGCTGGCGGACGCGGCAGCAGCGCTCAAGGAATTAGGGGAAGGCACCAAGAAGCTGGTTCTGCCGGCCGGCGAGATCCGCCTCTGTGACGATGCGGTCGAGAAGCACCGGTATTCCCTTGAATTGGAGGGCCTCAAGGACCTGTATGTCGACTGCCGCGGCGCCACTTTCATGATGGACATGACCCTGCGGGGCGTCCGGATCGACCACTGCGAGAATGTCGTGCTGGCGAACCTGAATTTTGACAGATTTGAGCTTCCGTATTTCATGGGTACGGTCGAAAGCTTTGACGCAGTACGCCGGGAAGCCATCGTGACGGTGAATGAAGGGTATGACATCGAGGACGGGTATCCCGCCCGGGAGTACCTGGAGTTTGACCCGGATACCAAGGAGCCGTTATACCACGGGAACTTCCTTTACAATAACTCGGGCGTGGACGGCACCGTTACCGACATCAAAAGCTTCCGGCTCCTGGAGGGACGACGCTGCAGGATCGAGTTCGGGTGCGAAGTCCACGAGGCGCCGGCCGGGACCGGTTTTGTCATGACAAAGACGATGTACGGGCCGGACACCATCGCGGTGACCCATTCCCGGAAGATCATGGTCGAGAATGTCAATGTTTATTGCACACCGGGCATGGGGATCCGCGGCAATTCCAGCGACGACCTTTATTTCAACCGCGCCAATGTCTGCTGCAAGCCGGGTACCGACCGGCTGATGAGCGTTACGGCGGATGCCATGCATTTTATCGATTGCAAGGAAGACCTGCATATTACCAATACGCTTCTGGAGAACAGCCATGATGACGCCATCAATATCCACGGCATGTTCCAGATGATCGTCGAAACGGATCCGGCGAACCGGCGCGTCAGGCTGGATGTGGCCCGCAGTGTCCGGTTCGGCCGGCCGGTGAAGGGCAACGAGCTGACGATCCCTTTCCGCGAAGGCGACAGGATCGAGCTCAGTGCGGACAAAACGCTTGATTTCAAGGCGCTGCTGACGGTGAAAAAGTGCTATCCGGATGAGGAATACGGCTTTTGGGCGGAATTCGACGAGGACTTTACGGCTGCAGCCGGCGACATCATGAGCAATGTGACCCGGACGCCGCGTGTGCTGCTTCGGAATTCGATCCTGCGCAACAAGCGCAACCGCGGGATCCTGCTTCAGACCCGGGACAGCGTGATCGAAAATTGCACGTTCTACAATGTCATCATGCCCGGCATCTGCATTTTCTGCGACTGCCTGAATTGGTACGAGAGCCTGAATCCGCGGAATATCATCATCCGGAACAACAAATTCATCAATGACAATATCAAGCCGAACAATTTCGGCGATTTCGGCAGTGCGGATATCGACATCTGCGTTTACGGGCAGGGGGGATTCGGCAAGGCCGGGCTGATCCGCGGCATTGACATCGCAGGCAACGCATTTGTCCATTCGGGAAATGCCAATGTGTCGATCCGTTCCGCCCGCGATATCACGGTGAGGAACAATTTCATGTACAGGCCCTGCAGCGAGACCACGGATTCGCCGGAAAACTGCGCCGTCTATGTAGCGTCTTCCGACAGTATTGTCATTGAGGACAATGTCATCGTTCCTGCTTCGGAAGAGGGTTTTGCCGCCGTCGCGGCCGGAAGCGGGGCGGATCGGGGAACCATCCGGGACCGGAACCGTGTCCTTTTCGAAAGCCGGGATGCGTGAACGGCGGGAAACCTCCTGCACAGGCAGGTCAAAGCCCCATCCTGGCGCCCCAGACGACCAGCTCGAGGCTGCTCCGCAATTTCAGTTTTTCGCGGATCGTCACCTGCTGATTCCGGATGTGGCCTTCGCTCAAATAGAGGATCCGGGCGATCTCCGCGTTGTTCTTTCCCGATGTCATGAGACGGACGATCTCGATCTCGCGCTTGCTCAGCCTGGCCAGTTCCTCATGATCGACCGGCGCGGAGCCGCCGGTTTTCATCCGGCTGCTGATGACGGACTGGGCTCCGCCGTCGAAGGCGCTGAGTCCGAGGCAGACATTCTTGATGGCGTTGATGATTTTTTCGCTTTTGCTTCCTTTGAAAAGATACCCGCTGCATTCGGACCGGACCGCTTCCAGGATCTGTTCATCCTCTTTGAACAGAGTCAGAATGATGATTTTGACGGCCGGGAAACGCTCTTTGATCGAACGGCCGGCAGCCAGCCCGTCCATGACGGGCATGCGGATATCCATCAGGATCACATCGGGAGCGAGCTGCCCGCACAGGCGGACGGCCTCCGCGCCGTCTGACGCCAGGCCGACGACACGGATATCCTCGCGCCCGTCGATGTTGCGCGTCAGCGAGACCGCGACCTCCGGTTCATCGTCGGCGATCAGCAGCCGGATCATGGGGCTTCCTCCCGGAGACTCAACGGCATTACAGGCATGGTGACCTTGACGATGAAGCCTCCTTCGCCCGGCGAGCCGTACTCGACCCGGCCGCCCAGCGCGTCCGCCCGGAGCTGCATGCTGGCAAGCCCCTTGTTTTTTACGATCGTGCCGCAGCCGACGCCGTCATCGGTGATGTAAAGCCTCAGCGCGCTGTCGTTTTGATTCAGCACGATCTGGATATTCCGGGCTTTGCCGTGGGTGATGGAGTTGTTGATCGCTTCCTGGCAGATGAAATAGATGGATTCTGCGTATGAATTCCTGCTCAGGATCGAAAGATCGGACAGATAGTTGTCGAATTCAATGCAGATCCCGCGGTCGTTCAGACGGCCGATCAGGGATTCAAGCGCCCAGATAAGACCGTTGTTTTCGATATCGATGGGGCGCAGGTCTTCCACGATCCGGCGGAGGTCCAGAAAAGCGCTGGTGACGCGGGCATAGGAGGTCTGGAGACACTCCCGGATTTCCGGTTCTCCCTTCAGCTTCTGAAGGGAATATTCGAGATTGGAGCTGATGATGTTCAGGCTGTTGCCCAGGCTGTCGTGCAGGTCGTTGGACAGCCTGGTGCGCTCGGTCCGCAGCGTCCTGTTCCGGTAGTCGGTGATGTCGTGGAAGATCAGGGAAGCGCCGATTTCCTCCTGATCTTTGTTGACGAAAGGATAGGATGCGCAGGTCACCTGCCTCGCCGGCATGTCGGGCGATCTCATGATGATCTCGACGGAACCGCTCCGCCCGGCATGCGGCAGCGCTTCGAATGCCGCCCCGCCATCGGCGGCCGGATCGCTCACTTTTTTCAGGTTGTCCGTGAATTCCGCAATCGTGCGGCAGAGACCGATATCGAAATAGGATTCGAACATTTTCCGGAATGCGGGGTTGTATTCGGTCACCTGACCGTTCAGGTCGATGATCAGGATGGCTTCGTTGATGTTGGAAAACAGTTCCTGGGAAGCATAGGGAAACACGTCCAGCAGTTTTTTCTGATACACAAGGGTGGCGACCAGCGCCATGAGGAATGTCAGGGTGATCGGGGCAAGATCGAAACGGGTCGCTTCGATCAGGTCAAAATGGTACAGCAACCGGAAAACGATCGGGATCAGGGTCGAAACAACGATCATCACATTTTCGGTGATCCATTTGCGTTTTCTGACGGCGCTCCCGATGATCAGCACCGAGCTGACCAGCACCATGAGATAGGTCAGGGCAATGCTGACGATCACGGCGGTTCCCCATTCCGTCACCCGGGCGTTCTGCTCCATCTGCCGGATGACCAGGGGCGAGGAAGGGTTCCCGAGGATAAAGAAGGACGCGGCCAGCGCCGGGAGGAGGATCAGCCAATGCAGCCATTTTCCGCCGGATTTCGGGATTTCTGTATATTCGAGCGTAAAATGGAGCCAGAGGGGGCCGAGAAAACCAAGCAGGACAATGACGGCCAGCGCGGCATCCCGATACCGTGGCGTGCCTTTTGACAGGTTTTCGATGATGGCGAAGAACAGCCAGAGGACAAGCGCGGACTGGCAGGCGGTCAGGGAATTCCGGGCGGATGATTTTTTGGCCTTGACCCGGATGACCGTCATGATGACCAGATTGGCCATGATCATCATGACATAAAGGATGATCCCGATCATGATTTCATCAGACATCGGATATGCTCCCCGTTTTTTTGATAATTCCATTTTACCGCAAATCCGGGGAAACGTTTGGTTTTTATGGATTCCATGGCTATTTTTGATAAATTGTCGGATCGATCCATCGGCATAACCGCAGTATAATATGGTAAAATCAATGGAAACGGCGTACGGCTGCCGTCCCGGACCCATTGACAATGATTTTGACGAGGGCATATATGATCGGTTTTGATTCGGACTATATGGAGGGGGCTCACCCCCGGATCCTGCAGAGGCTGGCGGAGACCAATACGGAGCAGACGACGGGCTACGGGGAGGACGGCTATTGCGCGCAGGCGCGGGAGACGATCCGTGCCGCGTGCGGCGCGCCGGATGCGGGGGTCCATTTCCTGATCGGGGGGACGCAGGCCAATTTCACGCTGATCGCCGCCGCGCTCCGGCCCCACCAGTGCGTGATCAGCGCCGCGACGGGGCACATCAACGTCCATGAGACCGGCGCGATCGAGGCGACGGGGCACAAGATCCTCGAGCTGCCGGGCACGGATGGCAAGATCACAGCCGGGCAGGTGCGGGAGGTGTGGGAAAGCCATGCTGCCGACAGCACCCGGGAGCACATGGCCCAACCGAAGCTGGTCTATATTTCCAATCCGACGGAGCTCGGGGCCATCTACCGGCGGAGCGAGCTGGAGGAGCTGAGTGCCTTCTGCCGCAGCCACGGGCTTTATCTGTATATGGACGGCGCGAGGCTCGGCTACGCCCTCGCGGCGGAGGGCGGCGACCTGGACCTGCGGGCGGCGGCTTCGCTGTGCGATGCGTTCTACATCGGCGGAACGAAGGTCGGTGCCCTGTTCGGCGAGGCGCTTGTGATATGCCATCCCGCGCTGGACGATGATTTCCGCTACATCCTCAAGCAGCGCGGCGGCATGCTTGCCAAGGGCAGGCTGCTCGGCCTGCAGTTTCTCGCGCTGATGGAGGACGGATTGTACCTTGAGATGGCCGCGCGGGCGGACCGGCTTGCGATGCGGATTCGCGATGCGTGCAGGGAGAAGGGCTTCGGCTTTTTGAGCGACAGCCCGACCAATCAGCAGTTTCCGATCCTTCCGGACGATATGCTCCGGAAGCTGGACGCGAAGTATACCTATTCGCTCTGGAGCCGTTTTCCGGACGGGCGCTCGGCCGTCCGGTTCTGCACCGGCTGGGCGACGCGCGAGGAGGATGTCGACAGCCTTGTGGAGGACATCCGGGGGCTTTGAGCGGCTGCCTGCATATGAAGAACGGCCGCTTCACGCGCGGAGCATGAGGCGGCCGTTTTTTTATTTTTATCGGTGATGCGTTATTCCATCAGCCCCGTGCGTTTTTTCATCTGGGCGACGACTTTGACGGGCAGCCCGAAGCAGTTGATAAAACCGCCTGCGTCCTTCTGGTCGTACACATCGTCTTCGCCGAACGTCGACAGGGCTTCCTGATACAGGGAGTAAGGGGATGTCATGCCGGCCGGCATGCAGGTGCCCTTGTACAGCTTGAGGCGGACCTTGCCGGTGACGGTCTGCTGCGTGCGGTCGACGAACGCGCTGAGCGCTTCGCGGAGCGGATGGAACCACTGGCCGTTGTACACGAGCTCGGCGAAACGCTGCGCGACGAGGTCCTTGTAATGCAGGGTGTCCTTGTCGAGGCACAGCAGCTCGAGTTCGCGGTGCGCGTAATAGAGCACCGTGCCGGCCGGCGTCTCGTAGACGCCCCGCGATTTCATCCCGACCAGGCGGTTCTCGACCATGTCGGCGATCCCGACGCCGTTTTCTCCTGCGACCTTGTTCAGGTACTCGATCATCGGAACGTTGCCGCGCACCGTGCCGTCCACGCACACCGGGATGCCTTTTTCAAAATCGATCTCCACATAGGTCGGCTTGTCCGGCGCCTGCTCGGGCGGGACCATCAGCTTCAGCAGATTGCCGTACTGCGGTTCGTTGGCCGGGTTTTCGAGGTCCATGCCTTCGTGGCTGAGGTGCCAGAGGTTCTGGTCCATGGAATAGTTGTCCTTCTTCGTCACGGGGACCGGGATGCCGCGCGCGTTGGCGTAATCGATCTCCTCGTCCCGGGAGCGGATGTCCCAGAGCCGCCAGGGGGCGATGATCTTCAGCTCGGGAGCGAGCGCCTTGACTGTGAGCTCGAACCGCACCTGGTCGTTGCCTTTGCCGGTGCAGCCGTGCGCGACCGCCGTGCAGCCCTCGCGCTTCGCGATCTCGACCAGCCGCTTGGCGATGACGGGACGCGCAAACGATGTGCCGAGCAGGTATTTGCCCTCGTAGACCGCGTTGGCCTTGAGCGTCGGATAGATGTAATCCGTGATGAACTCTTCGGTGATGTCCTCGACAAAGCATTGGCTTGCCCCGCAGCGGAGCGCCTTGCTCACCAGGAAATCCCGGTCGACGCCGATGCCGACTTCGCCGGCCATGGCAAGGACTTCGCAGTCGTAGTGCTCAAGCAGCCAGGGGATGATGATGGATGTGTCAAGCCCGCCCGAATACGCCAGCAGGATTTTTTCTTTCTTACCTTTTTTCGGATCGCTCACCGGAAGACCTCCTCCTGATTTATGCAAAAATATGCATACTTTACATGATTTATGCATAAAAGTATAACACCGCCTCTCCCTGATGTCAAAGAAAACCTGTTGTGTTATAATAACAAATTGATTGAATTGGAAGGGTGCAGGGGAAGGCAGAATGGCTTACAATATCCTGGACGGCAACATCGGGCGGAGCGTCGTGGTGGATCACCGGTACGAAGTCCTGACCGCGCCGCTGGAGGCTTCGCTGCGGGACCGTCCGGACGGCTCTTATTTTTATGAGGTCATCCGGTGCGTCGGCGGCATCCCGCTGTTTGCGGAGGACCACCTCGAGCGGCTGGCCGATTCCGTCCGGGGACACGCCGATCTCACGCCGGCCGGGCGCGACGCGCTCCTCGCGGACATGCGCGCCCTGATAGGCGGAGCCGGAATTTCGGACGGGAATGTCAAAATCGTCATGACCCGCGGACTGTCGGTCGTTTTCGCTTCGGCGTTCTATTATCCGGAGCCGGAGGTCTACGAGTCGGGCGTGCGGCTGGGTCTGCTCCGCGGGGACCGGCAGCAGCCGAATGTCAAGGCCGTCGTGGCCGCTTACCGCAGGGCTGTCGCGGACAAGCTCGCGTCGGAAGGCCCGCTCGGACCGTATTTCGAGACGCTGCTTTATTCCGGCGACGGACGGATCCTCGAGGGCAGCCGGTCCAACGCCTTTTTCATCGCGGACGGACGGGCCGTGACGGCTCCGGACGAGGCGGTCCTCAAGGGCGTCACGAGAAAGTACGTGCTGCAGGCGGTGAGAGCCGCCGGGCTTGAGCCCGTCATGGATTATGCGACGATCGACGGGATCGGCACCGTATACCGCGAGGTTTTCCTGTCCGGCACCTCGATCGGCGTGCTGCCGGCGGCTTCGATCGAGGGCACGGTGCTGGATTCACCCGGCAGCCCGTCGATCGCCCGGATCCGGGAGGCGTATGCGGAGATCGTCGGACGGTACATCGCGGAGCACGGGGGCGGGCGCTGACTGCGGCGTGTGCCGTGGGCATCGGGACGTTTAGCATTATTTTACAGATTATATATACAGGAGGGAATGGTTACAATGGCACACGAGAAGGGCAGCGTATCGGTAAACACCGAAAACATTTTTCCGATCATCCGCAAATGGCTGTATTCGGACAGGGATATTTTCCTGCGCGAATTGGTATCCAATGCGGCCGACGCGATCTCCAAGATGAAGAAGCTGGAGGATTTCGGCGAGGCGAAGCTCGCGGAGGGCGAATCCTACGCCATCCGGATCGGACTCGACCGCGAGGCCCGGCTGCTGTCGATCGAGGACAACGGCATCGGCATGACCTACGAGGAGATCCGCAAATACATCAACCAGATCGCTTTTTCCGGCGCGATGGATTTTGTCGAAAAGTACAAGGACAAGACCGCCGACGCCGCGGGGATCATCGGGCATTTCGGGCTCGGGTTCTATTCGTCGTTCATGGTGGCCGATAAGGTCCGGATCGACACGCTTTCGTTCGCGGAGGGGAGCGAGGCGGCTTCCTGGGAGAGCGAGGACGGCATGACCTATGAGATGGGCGGTTCGGACCGGAGCACACGCGGCACGATGATCACGATCTCCCTTTCCGAGGAGGCTTCGGAATTCCTGACCGCGGACAAGTGCCGCGAGATCCTGCGCAAATACTGCTCGTTCATGCCGTATCCGATCTATTTCACGGATGCGGAGGAGGAGGCGGAAAAGGCGGAGGACCGCAGGAAGCGGGCTGAAGAAAAAGCGAAGAAGAAAGAGGAGAAAGAGGCGAAGAAAGCGGAGGACGCAGGGAAAACGGGCGATGAGGGCGGACCGGACGCCGCTTCGGACGAAGATGGCGGGGAGGACCTCGACGACGGCTCCGCGTTTGACGAAGGCGAGCCGCGGCCCATCAACGACACGCACCCGCTCTGGCTTAAGAACCCCAAGGATTGCACGGACGATGAGTACAGGCAATTCTACTACAAGGCGTTTGCGGACTACCGCGAGCCGCTGTTCTGGATCCACCTCAACATGGATTACCCGTTCAATCTGAAGGGCATCCTTTATTTCCCGCAGACCGACAATACTTACGAATCCCTGGACGGCCGCATCAAGCTGTTTTACAACCAGGTGTTCGTGGCAGACAATATCAAGGAAGTCATCCCGGATTTCCTGTTTCTGCTGAAGGGCTGCATCGACTGCCCGGACCTGCCTCTGAATGTATCCAGGAGCTTCCTGCAGAATGACGGCTATGTCCAGAAGCTTTCCGCCCACATCATCAAGAAAGTGGCGGACAAGCTGACGGGCCTTTTCGAGGAATCGCGCAGCGACTTTGATAAATACTGGAGCGACATCGGCGTATTCGTCAAGTACGGATGCATGCGCGAGGAGAAGTTCTACGACAAGGTCAAGGACATCCTGATCGCCCGGACGGTCGACGGCCCGATGGCCGCGCTCAAGGACCTGGGCGAGAAAATCTATTATACGAACGACGAGAAGAAGCAGGTCGCCTATGTGGAGATGGCGAAAGCCAAGGGCCGCACTGTCGTGATCCTGGACCATGAGCTGGATCCGAATTTCATTTCGTTCCTCGAATACAAGGACCGCAAGGTGAAGTTTGTCCGCGTCGATTCCGAGATCGAGGGCGACGAAGCACCGGCCGAGCGCCGCGAATCGTTCGAGAAGCTTTTCCGCGCGGCGGCGGGGGATGACAAGCTCGAGGTGCAGGTGAAGCCGCTCGGTGAGAATGCGCTGGCCGCCGTCCTGACGGAGACCGAGGAGTCGCGCAGGATGCAGGAAATGCAGAAGCTTTACATGAAGCAGCTCGGCAGCAAGGCCGATATGGATTACGCGACGCTCTTCCCTGTCCGGCAGATCCTCGTGGTGAACTCTGACAGCCCGGTCACCGGGCGGCTGAGCGCGCTGCAGGAGATCCCGGGGAAAGAGGAAAAGGCCGGCGCCCTTGCCAGGCAGATCTACAATCTGGCCCGGCTCAGCCATGGCTCGCTCGACGCGGCGGGCATGGCCGAATTCCTGAAGCAAAGCACCGGGATCGTCGCGGAGCTTGCGGAGAGCGGCATCTGACGGCAGGCCTGCCGGGGCGCCGGTCAGCGGCGGAACCCGGAGAAAGGGCTTCTCCATGAAGATCGTGACCTGGAATGTCAACGGCATCCGCGCGGCGCTGAAGAAAGGGTTCGGCGACGTTGTCGCGCAGTCCGGCGCCGATATTTTCTGCGTTCAGGAGACGAAAATGCAGGAGGGACAGGCGGACATCGCATTCGACGGGTATCTGTCCTTCTGGAACAGCGCGGAACGCAAAGGCTATTCCGGGACGGCGGTCTTCGTGAAGCAGCCGCCGGAGAGTGCGGCATGCGGCATCGCGGAGACGGCGCATGACGGCGAAGGGCGTGTGATCACGCTCGACACGGGGGATTTCTACCTGGTGAACTGCTACACCCCCAACAGCCGGGAGGCGCTTGCGCGGCTCGGCTACCGCATGGAGTGGGAGGATGCGTTCCGGCGCTACCTGACCGGGCTCGACGCGCGCAAGCCCGTCATCCTGTGCGGAGACCTGAATGTGGCCCATGAGGAGATCGATATCGCCGACCCGCGCTCGAACCGCGGAAACGCCGGATTCACGGACGAGGAGCGCCGCAAGATGACCGAGCTGCTCTCTTCGGGTTTTACGGATGCCTACCGCAGGCTCTATCCGGACCGGAAGGGCGCGTATACCTGGTGGTCCTATATGTTCAGGTCGAGGGAAAAAAATCTCGGCTGGCGCATCGATTATTTCCTTGTTTCAGACCGCCTGGCGGAGCGGATCACGGACTGCGTGATCCGCTCCGATGTCCCGGGCAGCGACCATTGCCCCGTGGAGCTCTTCCTTACATGAGCCGGGCGGAGGAAGTCAGGATCATCCACTGCGCCGACCTGCATCTCGGATCCGACATCCGCCTGCCGGACGGCCGGGGTGTCGTCCGGCAGCAGGAGATCTTCCGTTCGTTCGAGAAGATCATCGGCCTGTGCGGAAGCGAAAAAGCCGATTTTCTCCTGATCGCGGGCGATCTGTTTGACCGGATCCATATCAGCGACGCGATTGCCGGCGAAGTGACCGGCCTGATCGCGTCCATCCCGGACACCGTCGTGGCGATCGCGCCGGGCAACCACGATCCGTACAGCGTCGATTCATGCTATCATCTCAAGCCCTGGCCATCCAACGCCGTGATTTTCAACGGTCCCCTTTCGTCGGTGACCTTCCGGGACAAAGGGGTCTGCCTGTGGGGGTGCGGCTTCACGGGCGCTTTTGCCTCCGGGCTGTGGGAAACCGCGGATCCCGTGCGGGACGACAGCCTGATCCATCTCGGCGTTATGCACGGCGATCTGGCTTCCTCCGCTCCGCAAAGTCCGTACAATCCCATCCCGCAGAGCTTCATCGCCGGCTCCGGCCTGGATTATCTGGCCCTCGGCCATGTGCACAGGCGATCGCCTGTTGCCAGGATCGGCAGGACATGGCACGCATACGCCGGATGCCCGGACGGGAGAGGCTTCGACGAGACCGGCGCGCTCGGCGTCTATGCGGGCACGGTCGGGCACGGGACCCACCGGCTGCGTTTCGAGCGGATCTGCGCCCGCGAATACACGGAAGAGATCCTCCCGGTCGGCGATTTCACCTCCAATACCGCGCTCGCGGAGACGATCCTCGCCGAGATCCGCCGGCGCCGCCCCGCATCGTACGGCGCGGACCTCCTGCGGATCGTCCTGACCGGCCGGCTGCCGCGCGCGGCCGCCATCGACACGGCAGGCATCGCCGCGAAGCTGTCGGATGAACTGTTCTACGTACAGGTCGAGGACAGGACCGGGGTCGCGGAAGATTATGAGTCGATCGCGTCTGCGGAATCGCTGAAAGGCCTGTTCGTGCGCAGGATGCTTGCGAAGCGGAGCGCGGACGCGGACCCCGAAACGGCGGACCTGTATGACCGGGCCCTGCGGTACGGGCTGAACGCTTTTGAAGGCGAGGTGAAGATCGATGCTCCTGACGAAGATCTCCATCCTTAGCTTCGGCAGGCTCAACCAATTCAACCTGCCCCTGCGGGAAGGCCTGAATGTGATCTATGGGCCGAATGAGCAGGGCAAATCAACGCTCATGGCGTTCGTGCGCATGATGTTCTACGGCGCGGCCACCGGCAATGATATCGTTAAAAACCCGAGGAAAAAATACCGGCCCTGGGATGGCTCGGCCATGGGCGGAGCCATCGAGTTCACACACGGCGGAAAGCCCTACCGTCTCGAGAGGACCTTTTCCGCGTCGTCCAGGACAGACAAGATCCTGCTTGTGAATCTTGCGTCCGGCGCCGAGGAGCCGCTCGCCGACCGGAAGGAGATCGGCCGCATGTTTTTCGGCATGGGCGAAGAGTCGTTTGACAAGAGCGTTTTCATCGGACAGGCCGGGACTGCGATCGATCCGGGCGATTCCCGCAAAGGGGAGATCATCGGCAGGCTGCAGAACCTGGTTTCCACCGGCGATGAGACGGAGTCGTTCACGGAAGTCGAAGCGAGGCTGAAAACCGCGCTCGAGACGATCGTGTCGCGCAGCGGACGGATCGGCCTGCTGGACCGGCTCGAATCCGCCCGGTCTGCGCTCGAGGACGCGAGAGACGAGGCGATCCGCACCGAGAGCCGGAAAGCGGCCATGCAGCAGGCGTACGATACCTGCCTGGAGCGGAAAGGCACGCTGGAGTCCTCGGCTGCGATCCTTGAGCAGCGATGGGCGCGTCTCCGGGATCTTGCGGAGATCACGTCCCTCGAGAGCATCCTGCGGCGTAAAAGCGGGATCGACGCGCTGGAGAAAGAATGTGATGATGTACGGAAAACGATCGCCGACGGCGATTTTGAAGCGGATCTTGCATTCCTCGAAGAAAGCAGCCGGATCCTCCGGGAGCTGACGCGCTGCGAATCGCGGATCGGGCAGCAGCGGGAGAACATCGGGCAGATCCAACTTCAGCTGGCAGAATGCGCTGCCGAAGAGGCAGCGTGTCCGCCGTCCGGGGAGACCGGCCGGGCCGAGGCGCTGGCTGCGGAGATCGACGATCTCCGCGAGCGGATCGATAAGGCTTCTGTGATCCGGGAACGCAAGGAAACCGAACTGCGGGCGGCGTCCGACAGGCTGGAGGCCCGCAGGCGGCTCCTCCAGAAGCGTGATGAATTGACCGGGCGGAAAGCCGCATGGGAGTGCGAGCTCGCGCAGGTCACGGCCGATGCCGCCGCACGGTCCGGCCTGAGTCCTTTGACCATGATCCTTTACATCCTTGCAGCATCGGTCGCCATCCTTTCCGCCGTCCTCGGGGCCGCCCTGTATCCGCCGGCATTCGCCGGCCTCGCGCTGAGCGCCGCGCTGGCGGCGGCCGGATTTGCCGCCGCGGGACGCGGTACGCGCTCCGGAAGCCGCGGGATCGGCGCCGGGGGAAGCAAGGGGAGAAGGAAAGCTCTGCCGCCCGCCGAGGCGCGGCGGCGTGCCGCGGATCTGGAACTCCGGCTGGAGATGAACGACAGGGATATCCTTGACCTCGAGCAGCAGATCGATACGCCTGGATCTCCCGGCGTTCACGGCGGATCGGCGGAAGATCCCGAACAGATCATCAGCACGCTCCGGAACGAGCTGTCCGGCATCGACGCGGTCCGGCAGGCCGACGCGGAAACGCTTGCCTTGCGGACACGCGAGTTTGACGGATCGTGCGATACGATCGGCGTTTCCGACCTGGTCGGGATCCGGGAGATCCGGCTGGTACGGCAGAATCTGGAGCAGAAGAAGATGATGCTCGGCGGGATGCTTGCGCAGAAAGAGGAGGAGCTGTCCGTGATGATCCTCGAATGCGAGCGGAAGCGCCGGGAGCTCGGCGGTGATCATCCCGTATTTTTTACCGGTCTGACGACGGAACAGGCGCTCTCAAGGCACGAAGAACTTGCCGAAGCCTTTCGCCGGGTGCAGTCGCTGCGAAACCTTCAAGCCGATAAAAACCGTGAATTGCGTTTCGAAATGAACGGAAGGCCGCTCACCGAGATCCGGGCCCGGCATGACGAGCTGCTGCGGTCCTGCGGACCCTCGTCCGGCGGGCGGGAGGAAGCGGACGGGCCGGCGGACGGGCAGGCGCCGGTACCGGCGGAGACGGGGGAACCCGGCCGCATCGAGGCGGAGCTCGCCGGGCTGCGGGACGCGATCGCGGCAGCCGACAGCGAAATGGTGCGGATCCGGACCGAGATGGCAACGGCCTTTGCCGGTTCGCGGGAATTGCCGGAGATCGAGGAAGCGCTCGAGGCCAACCGCTCCGAGCGGGCTTTCTACGCCGCCCGGCGCGACGCGCTGAAAACCGCCCTCCAATGCCTCGCCGAAGCATTCGAAGACATGCAGCAGTCCTTCGGGCCGATCGTCAACCGGAAGACCTCCGGCATTTTCAGCCGCATCACGGGCGGGCGCTACAACGAGCTGATCGTCGGCAGGGACCTGTCGATCAGCGTGCGTGAACCGGAGATGAATACGACGAAAGATTCCGCCTACCTGAGCGGCGGCACGATCGACCAGGTCTATTTCGCCCTCCGCCTCGCGATCGCCGGCTTCTTCTCCGAAAAGTCCGGCGGCCTCCCGTTGTTCCTGGACGATTCCTTCCTGCAATATGACGACGAACGCATGGGCCACGCCGCCGCATTCCTCCGCGAATACGCGGACGCGAACCATTGCCAGATCATCCTGTTCACCTGCCGCCGCTCCACGCTCGGCCTGTTCGACCCGGAATGCGTAACGGAGATCGGAAGGTCATGAAAGGCAACAACCGCTGGAATTATAAACCGTATGCTCCGCTCGACCGCACGGATTCGGCCGCGGATCCGTTCATCTGCAGGATCGCGCCCGGGAAAGGATCGGTCGAGATCGCATGGATACACGCGGATGCGGATGCCGCGGTCTATTTTGCAGAGCGCGGCTCACAGGTTTGGGAGCACCTCGCAGCGGACGGCAGTACGCTGCGGATCGGGCATCTGAAGGACGGTACGGATTACCGGATCTATGTCGAAAGCAGGGATCACCGCAAAAGCATGGTGCGGCTCGCGCGCACCGGCGAAGTGCCCGGCACGGTCGTCCAGTACCTGCATCCGGACGACGGCGCCTTTGATTTTTCAGGCCGCTATCTTTGCAGCCCTTCCATCCTCCGGCTGCCCGGAGGCCGGTGGCTGGCCTCTGCGGACATATACGGCCCCGGCACGCCGCAGAACCTGACCATGATCCTGGAGTCTGACGACAACGGTTCTTCATGGCGATACCGGACAGACCTTTTTCCCTGCTTCTGGGGTAAATTGTTCATGCATCGGGATTCCTTGTACATGCTGGGGACATCGACCGAATACGGCGATCTCCTGATCGGAAAAAGCGACGATGAGGGACGCACCTGGTCGGAACCGGCCGTGATTGCCCGGGGATCGTGCCATTCCGGCGAAAGGGGCTTCCATAAAGCTCCCGTGCCGGTGATCCATGCCGCCGGAAGGCTCTGGACCGCGGTGGAATATGGAACATGGGCCGAGAAGCGGAAGGGATTCGCGGATCTCGCGCTTTCGATCGATGAAAACGCCTGCCTGCTGGATGCGGAGGAATGGACATTGAGCGAGCCGCTGCCGCACGACAATGGCTGGTCAGGTGCGCTGGCCGGCTGCAGCGGGATCGAAGGCAATATGGTGGAGGCACCCGACGAATCGGTCCGGAATATCCTGCGTTATGCGGAAAATCAGGCGCTCATGCTGCGGGCGGATGCGGAGCATCCGGAAAGGCCGCTTCGGTTTGACCGGTTCATCCGTTTTCCCATGGGACACACAAAATTCGAGATCCGCCGGAAGGGCGATATTTATGTCGCAGTCGGCAACCGTCTCCCCCTTCGGAACATCCTGTCCGTATACAAGTCAAGGGATCTGATATCATGGGAACCTATCGGAGACATTCTCGATTACGGACCGATGGACATGCACTCCGTCGCTTTCCAGTACCCTTCATTCGAATTCGACGGGGACGGACTGGCGGTCCTGAGCCGGACAGCATGGAACTGCGCGCACAATTTCCATGACAGCAACTACATCACGTTCCACCGGTTTACAATGCACTGAGAGCATCACCGGCCCTGCGCTCAGGGCTCTTCGATGATCCCTGCCAGGCTTCCGGTTTCGGCGATTTTGAAAAAGGAAGTCCTGCCATTTTTCGAACGGTCTGCCAGCAGATAGGCCTTGCGGGACTGGCGGATCACCAGACGCCGGAGCCGGGCCTCGTCCTCGTTGTTGTCCATGAGGCCGAGTTCTTCGCTGTAGGCGTGGCAGGAGAAGAACGCCTTGTCGAAATAGTATTCCGATAGGCTGTCATACGCGCCCTGGCCCGCGAACGAAAGGCTGTTCTCGCGGAGCGTCCCGCCGGTGGAGATGATGACCGCGTCGGAAAGGGAAGCGAGCAGCAAAGCCGTCTTCGCTCCGTTCGTCACGATCCGAAGTCCCTTTTTCCCTTCCAGGAAAGGGACCATGAAAGCCGCCGTCGACGAGCTGTCGAGAAAGACCGTATCGCCGTTTTCGACTTCTTTTGCCGCTTTTTCCGCGATTTTTTTCTTTTCCGCCGCGAATCGGACCTGCCGGTACGAGAAGGGAACTTCGCTGTCGGGGCCCGCAGCGAGGACCGCGCCGCCGTAGATCCTCTTGACATGACCTTGCTTCTCCAGGACGCGCAGGTCCCGGCGGATCGTGGCTTCGTTGATGAAAAGAGTGCGGGACAGGTCGGAGACTTTGACCGTCTGATCTCTTCGGATCCATTCCATCAGATGCTTCTGCCTTTCGGCGGGAAGCCATTCGCTGCTCGATGGATGTCCAATGTTGTCCATTTCGTACCTCGAAGACGATATTCATGTAAAATGCGCCGATCAATTGACAAACAATGCAAAAAGTATACATGCATGGTAGAATGCTGTCAATAGACTTCATTTTCCGGGAAGCAGGGCCCGGGGCAGGGGCGCATGGGATCGACGGAACCGCGGGCCATGATATTCAATATCCAGAAGTTTTCGCTGCATGACGGGCCCGGGATCCGGACATCTGTTTTTTTCAAGGGCTGCAGCCTGCGGTGCGGGTGGTGCGCAAATCCCGAATCGCAGGAAGGCGGCGCAGAAATCCTGGCCGAACCGTCCGGACCGAAGACCTGCGGCAGAATTTACACGGTCGGGGAACTGATGCAGGAGATCCTCAAAGACCGCGTTTTCTATGAAACCAGCGGCGGCGGCGTCACGCTGACGGGCGGCGAGCCTTTTCTGCAGCCGGAATTCGCATCTTCGCTGTGCGGCGAGCTCAGGAAGCAGAAGATCCACATTGCCGCGGAAACCGCGGGCAATGTCGGCGAAGAGGTGTTTGCGGCCCTGGCCGGACAGATCGATTTCATCTACATGGACATCAAGCATTATGATCCGGAACGCCACCGCGAAGGGACCGGATCCGGCAACGCGCAGATCCTCCGGAACCTGGACTGGCTTGCCGTAAACCATCCGGACTACACGGTCCGGATCCCGCTGATCCCCGGTTACAACGATTCCGCGGAGGACGCAGAGCGGTTCGGGCGTCTTTTCGCGGAAAAGGGGATCCGTACCGTCCAGATCATGCCGTTCCACCGGCTCGGCGAAATGAAGTACAGAGATTCCGGCAGAACGTACCGGTATGCGGGCGTCCGGCCGCCGGAACCGGCGGAAGCGGAAGCATTCGGGAAAATACTGGCAGAAGCGGGAGTGAAAACGATATGAAGCAGCCCGGGAAATTTCATTGCAGCACGGAGAGGACCCGGCAGTTCCGGGAAGAGCTTCTCGGCATCACGCCGCAGATCTGTGTTGAACACGCGGTCCTGGCGACCGAGGCATACCGGGATCACGAGATGGACCAGACGGTGCTGAAAAGAGCCGCCATGCTCGAAATCATCCTGGACCGGATGACGATCTTCATTGAGCCCCACACGCTGATCGTCGGGAACCAGGCTTCCTCCAACCGCGCGGCTCCGGTTTTCCCGGAATACGCCATGGACTGGATCATGGATGAGCTGGACGAATTCAACGGACGCACTTCCGATATCGTCCGGATCCCGGAGGAAAACAAGAGGATCCTGCGCGAGCTTTACCCTTACTGGAAGGGAAGGACGCTGCAGGACAAGGCATACGCGGCGTTTCCGGAGGGATCGAGGAGGATCTATGACCTGGGCATCATCCGGAACGAGGGGAACATCACGTCGGGCGACGGCCATCTGGTTGTGGATTACGAACGCGTCCTGCGGGAGGGCCTCGGCGCGGTCCGCGAACGCGCGCAGCGTCATCTGGAGACTCTCGATCCCGCGGATTTCGAGGACCTGAAAAAAAGCTATTTCTATCGGGCGGTCATCACCGTGGCCGGCAGTGTCATCCGGTTCGCAAACCGGTATGCGGACCTGGCCCTGCAGATGGCGGAACAGGCGGAAGAGCCCCGTGCGTCGGAGCTTGAAGAAATAGCGGCGATCTGCCGCCGGGTGCCCGCCGGACCCGCACGGACTTTTCATGAAGCACTCCAGAGCCTCTGGTTCATCCATCTGGCCCTGCAGATCGAATCCAACGGCCACTCCGTGTCGTTCGGCCGCATGGACCAGTACTGCCTGCCTTATTACAGGAACAGTGCCGCGGAGGGAATGACCGACGAAACCGCTGTGGAATTGCTCGAAAATCTCTGGCTCAAGACACTGACCATTAACAAGGTGCGAAGCAGAGGGCACTCGCGGTTCGCGGCCGGAAATCCCATGTACCAGAACGTTACGATTGCGGGGCAGACTCCGGGCGGGGAAAGCGCGATCAACCGCCTGAGCGAACTGATCCTGCGTTCGGTCGGCAACGTCCATCTCCCGCAGCCCAACCTGACCGTCCGCTATTTCACCGGGATGCCCGCGGATTTCATGGAGCAGTGCCTCGAAATCATCAAGGAAGGATTCGGGATGCCCGCCTTCAACAATGACGAGGTCAATATCCCGTCCCTGATGCGGCAGGGGGTCGCGCGGGAAGACGCGTACGATTACAGCGCCGTCGGCTGCGTGGAGATCGCGGTCCCGGGCAAATGGGGATACCGCTGCACGGGCATGAGCTACCTGAATTTCCCCAAGACGCTGCTGATCGCGATGAACCGGGGCGTCGACCCGAACTCCGGCAGCGAGATCTGCCGGATCGGGAAGCATTTCACGGAGATGGAAAGCTTCGGCGAAGTCCTCTGTGCGTGGGATGAGGCGGCCCGGCAGATGATCCGCCACGGCGTCATCCTGGACCAGTGCGCCGACATGGTGATCGAGCAGGAAGTGCCCGATATCCTGTGCTCCGCGCTGGTGGATGACTGCATCGGGAGGGGCAGGCACCTGAAGGAGGGCGGAGCGGTTTACGATATGGTCAGCCAGCTCCAGGTCGGCATCGCGAATCTGGGGGATTCGCTGGCGGCCATCCGCCGGAACGTATTCGAGGAGCAGCGGATCACGGTGCGCGAGCTGTGGGACGCGCTCATCTCCGATTTCGAGAATGAAAACGGCGAGGCCGTGCGGAGCCTCCTGCTGGCGAGCCCCAAATACGGCAACGACGACGACGAGGCGGATTCGCTGGTGGTCAGGGGCTATGACACATACCTGGAGGAGATCCGCAAATACCGGAACACACGCTTCGGACGGGGTGTCCTGGGAGGCCACTTTTATCCGGGCACCTCATCCGTGGCGGCAAATGTCGCGCAGGGCGCTTCCACCCCCGCGACCCCGGATGGCAGGAAGGCCGGGGAGCCGCTCGCGGAGGGGTGCTCCCCCGCGCGTTCGGCCGATGTGTGCGGCCCGACCGCGGTTTTCAAGTCGGTTTCCAAGCTGCGGACCGTGGAGATTACGGGCGGCGTCCTCCTGAACCAGAAAGTCTCTCCCGCGCTTCTGGAGAAAAAAGAAGACAGCGCGAAGCTGATCGCGCTGATCCGGACCTTTTTCGACCGCCTGAACGGCTTTCATGTGCAGTACAACGTTGTTTCAAGGGAAATCCTGCTGGACGCCCAGAAGCATCCGGAAAACCACAGGGACCTGATCGTCAGGGTCGCCGGGTATTCGACCTTCTTCAACCAGCTTTCGGCGGCGACGCAGAATGATATCATTGCCAGAACGGAGCAGACCCTTTAAAATGGTCGCGGGAGGAAAATCATGATGAACGCGCTTACAGATCAGGTGATCGTCGTCACGGGCAGCGGCGGCGGCATCGGGAGAGCCGTTTCCGCGGCGCTCGCGGCTGAAGGGGCCCGGATCGCGCTGTGCGGCGGCACCAGGGAAGAACGCCTGCGCGAGACCGCCGGGATGGTGCGCGCGGCCGGTGCGGAGGCTTATGTCCTGCCGGGGGACCTGGGCGACGACACTTTCCTTTTTTCCTGCCTGGACACCATCGCGCGGGATTTCGGAAGACCCGATGTCCTGATCAACAACGCGGGCATCGCGCTGAACGCTCCGTTCGAGGAAACGACGCCGGAGCAGCTGGACCTGATGTACCGGATCAATGTGAGGGCGCCCTTCATCCTGTGCCAGAAGGCTCTGGCGCACCTGAGGCGCTCCGCCGGGCACGCGGCCATCGTCAACATCGCGTCCGTGCTGGGCCATAAGGGGTATCCGCTCCAGTCGGCATACGCCGCGTCGAAGCACGCTCTCCTGGGCTTCAGCAAGTCGCTGGCCAACGAAGTCTACAAGGAAGACATCCGGGTCCACACGGTCTGTCCCGGCGGTGTCTATACGGACATGGTGAAGATCGCCCGGCCGGATCTCGGCAGCAAGGGGATGATCCTGCCGGAGGAGATCGCGGAGATCGTGGTTTTCCTGCTGAAATTCCGGGGCAATGCCGTCATCGATGAGATCATGGTCCATCGGGAAGGCAAGGAGCCCTTCCAATAAGGAAAGGCGGGTACCTGACGGCGAACGGCGAACTCGTCGAACCCGGCGAAAGGGGCGAACGGGGTGTGGTCAACTGAAAAGTTTATTTCCCATTTGAAAAGCGAAAGTCATGAAAAAGGGG